>NZ_JAUCFJ010000002.1:4576176-4881255 GCF_030348505.1 Lysinibacillus sp. G4S2
CTCATCGAATAATATAAAAAGAATAATGTAAAAAGAACGAGTACGATTTCCGCACCGACCATCCCAATTAACGATGTCTCTCCTAAAATCCCTCGTTCAATATCCGGATGAAACATGAGCATTGAATAGATAAAAAACACAGCCACAGAAAAAAAGCTTGCCATGAAAAAGGCACCGTATATACGGCTGTTCCGTACGACATTACGGTAAGCGAATTGTCGAAAGGTCACCTACTTGTCCTCCTCCTAGTAAGCTCAAAACATTTAATATTCGTTGGAAAAACATTTGACGACGGTCATCTTTGTAAATTTCATTGAAAAATTCTCCATCTTTAATAAATAACACGCGATCACAGTAGCTAGCTGCAATTGGATCATGTGTTACCATTACAATCGTCGTTTGCTTATCTTGATTAATTTTCGTTAAAAGTTCAAGTACATCACGCGAAGAATTCGAATCCAAATTGCCGGTCGGCTCATCTGCTAAAATGAGACTTGGATTATGAATAAGTGCTCGACCAATTGCCGTTCTTTGTGCCTGTCCACCTGATATTTCATTTGGGCGTTTATGCAAAAAAGAAGTTAAATCAAGCTTTTCCACGATACTTGCAAGACGCTCCTCCATTACTTCTAATGGCTGTTGATCTAATGTTAGTGGCAGCACAATATTCTCTTCCACTGTCAGCATATGCAAAAGATTAAAATCCTGAAAAACGAAACCAAGTTGTCTTCTTCTAAAGTAGGCAAGCTCAGTCGCATTCAGCATATGAGGATTCATGCCATCTAAAATGATTTCTCCACTAGTTGGTTCATCAATCGTAGAAATGATATTCAATAATGTTGTTTTTCCACTTCCTGATGGACCCATGACTGCTAAAAACTCACCTTCCTCCACATCAAAGCTTAGTTGATTGAGGGCACGATGAGTTACTTTGCCTTCATAGACCTTCGTCACGTCTTTTATTTGTAAAATAGGCATACCTTGTTCACCTTATTTCTTCATTAATTCCATGGATTCTGGTAAAAGCCATTGCAAAACTACCTCAAAGCCAATTTGAAAATGTGGCTCTGTTAATAATACGGCTGACTCATTGCCATCCTCTTCCACTAGACTAAAGCAATGCTCTCCAACAATTACATCCCAGGCATCGATTTCACCTTCGATTATTTCTCCAAAAATCGTATAATGCCCACTGTACATCACTTGTTCACCTTCTACAGGAAAAGCGTTAAGTAAAGTTGGTTTATGTAAGTCTAGCCCAAGCTTATTCGAAAAATGCATAACTTCTCCATTAAGCAAAAGACTAGCCTTACGGAAATTTTGGCAGGATAAACACACACAAACATCGTTATGCGATTCGTATAATGCCGTTGTTTTTTCAGTTTCAATATTTAAAACCCACTCGTCAAAGCGTACTTCTTCCATCTCTGCACCCCTATTTCGTAAATGTCACTGTAACAATAGTTCCTTTTCCTACCTCTGATGTAATGTTTAATTCATGACCGAGTTTTTCACAGATTTCTTTAGCCAAATATAAGCCCATCCCTGTGGATTCCCCGGTTTTACGTCCATTCTCACCAGTAAAAAAGGCTTTAGTGACACGGGATAGATCGGAAGCTGGAATTCCAATACCTTCATCACAAATGGCTAACTGTACGCAGTCATCCTTTTTAATGGCCGAAATCACTATTTTTTTATTTGCTTCAAATGTATATTTAACCGCATTGGTTACGAATTGCCCGATAATAAAACGAAGCCATTTTGAATCACTCGCTACAATTATGTCATCCTCAATATGAATTTCCGGGAAAACTCGCTTTGTAATAAATAAACGTTTATTTTCATTAACAGTTGCAGTAACAATCGTTTTTAAAGCAACCTGTTCTACTTGCATATCCTCTTCAAAATTTTCTAATCGAGCATTTACAAGCACCATATCCAAGCCTCTACGCAAGCGATCGATTTCCTCCTGTACATTCTTTTTATCAAGAGGTCGTTCATCCTGTAATAAGAGCTCAATTACGGAAATAGGTGTTTTCATTTGATGAACCCACTGATTCATAAACTGATCATGTCGTTTTTGACTTGCATATAACGAATGCAGCTCATGCTGGTATAGTCGATATAGTTCATGCATATATTTCTCGGACTGTATCGCCACAGGTGTTTTAGCATTTTTTTGTAACACATCCTCCATATTTTTAGGAAGGTGCGATATTTTTAATAAAAAACGTTGGCGCATTAAATAGCGGATAAGTAAAAAAGAGGCTAATAACACTAAACTAATACAGAAGGAATAAATAGCCGTATCGACATTTCGAAAGCCGTCCAGCCAGTATAGAACCATGATGAAACCGACTAAAAAGAACTGGAAAATGATGAACGATGCGTAATCACGTAAAAATAATTTCCAGTCCACTATAACTCACCTGCACTTAATATAAAGCGATATCCTGCCCCGCGTACCGTTTCAATTGATGACGAAATATGATAATCCGCTAGCTTTTTACGTACTCGTGTCATATTGACGTTCAATGTATTTTCATCAACAAATGCCTGATCGTCCCAAAGCTCTTCTAAAAGTTGCTCACGCGTCACTACTTTTGGCGCATTCCCCATTAATAGTTCTAAAATGATACATTCTTTTTTCTGAAGAGGAATCTCTAAATCATTTTTATGAAGCTCCATTCTTTCTAAATGAAGAATAAGCTGTCCTTGTTTAATTGTCCGTTCCTCTTGTCTTGCTGCATATTCACCATATGTACGACGCAAGTGACTACGGATTTTAGCCAGTACAATCTCATAATTAAATGGCTTCGTAATAAAATCGTCGCCCCCATTTTCAAGCGCGAAAATTTGATCCATTTCCCCAGATCGAGCCGAAATAAAAATAATAGGACAAGTTGTATGTTGACGTAGTTGGCGACACCAATAATAGCCATCGTACGAAGGTAAATTTATATCAAGCAACACCATGTGTGGGTTAAATGCTGTGAATTCTTCAACGAGATGATCAAATTCTTTGATCGTTTCAACTTCGTATTGATATTTTCTAAGCGTTTCTGCGAGCAATGATGCAATCTTTACATCATCTTCGACAATAAATATTCGATGCTTCTCCATACCAACACTCCTTTCTATCTTATATTGTATCAAAAAAAGGCCCACTGACATAACTGTCAGCGAACCTTTTGTAGCAAAAGTTAACACGAATCATTAGCTACAGATTTTTGTGTCAAAATGCCTCTGCCTAAATAAGGGGCATTTCATAACGTGGGGGTGATTTCCGTTCCGGCTAGGCGCTTTGTTGTTGCTGTCGCTTCGCTTTCGCACAGAGAAGAGCTTCCTGGGGCGTCCGATGAGCCGCTTGGGCCTACACGATGTAGGTCACGAAGGCGTTATCACAGGACGTGATGTTTTTAGCCTTCGTTCCTCTGCCTGCTCGCTCCAGGGTCTCATCTGTGACGCTGATCCCCAAGGAGTCGCCTAGCCTCCACTCCAATCACCTTTACTCAAAGCACACGTTTTAACAAAGTAATCTTCTACTTTTGAACACAAGATTCTCTTAATAAATTAATTGTAGAAACTCTTCTGTCGTAATTCCACCAAAGTATGTTGGAATATCAATATTTGCTAACGCCTCAGCGATTGCAGTTCGATCATAGTTTGTCCCAACTAATCGTTGTTCAACATCTGCCATGTCGCCCACGCCAAAGAAATCACCAAAAATATGCGCATCTTCAATAATTCCGTGATTCACTTCTAAGCGAATATCAATGCCTCCTGTTGGGAAACGATGCGTTTTTTGAATATTGAAGCGTGGTGATTTGCCATAGTTCCACTCCCATGTTTGATAACGCTCAGCAGATAGCTTGTGTATATTTGTCCAATCTTCTTCTGTTAGCTCGTAGTAGCGAATATTTTCCTCACCATCGAAAATCGATTTTAAAATTTCTAAGCGGAATTCTTCAACCGTCATCTTTTCCTTCAAGAACTCAGAAATATTAGCCACTCGCGAACGAATTGATTTAATACCCTTTGATTCAATTTTATCTTTCTTTACCTTTAAAGCAGATACAACAGCATCAATTTCTGTATCAAACATTAAAGTACCGTGGCTATACATACGACCCTTCGTCGAAAACTGTGCGTTCCCAGAAACTTTACGTCCTTCCGCTAAAATGTCGTTGCGTCCTGAAAGCTCAGCATGAACGCCCATTTTTGCAAGTGCTTCAACAACAGGCTGTGTAAACTTTTTATAATTCATAAAGCTTTCGCCATCGTCTTTAGTGATAAAACTATAGTTAAGGTTCCCTAAATCATGATACACTGCGCCTCCACCAGAAAGACGTCGTACAACGATAATGCCATTATCCTCCACATAATCTGTATTAATCTCTTCGATAGTATTTTGATTTTTACCAATGATGATCGAAGGCTGATTAATGTAAAAAAGTAGCACTGGCTCCTTCTCAACATCCATCGTTTTTAATAAATACTCCTCAATGGCAAGATTAATGCGTGGATCATGAATCCCTTTATTATCAACGAATATCATAATACGTCTCCTCCTTCACAAAATATCCATATTTATTTTAACGTAAATTAGGCATTTAGTGTTGACGAAAAGCATCTGTTATAATACACTAGAAAATATCAAAACAGTAATAGTACAGATGAACTTAAAGGAGGAGTCCACAATGTTAGAAAACGTAGTTGAATTTTTCAAGAATCTACCTGCAAAGCAATGCACAGAATGCGGTGAAAAAATTGAAGAACAAAGTGAATGCTACAGCAACACTTGTGAAAAATGTAACCACCTATAAGCATTTGCCTATTCTGTAATAGTCATATACGTGCCCCACACGTACTAATATTGACACCCCTCATCATATTTTTGATGAACCCTTAATTAAATCTCTTACACTTACGAAACAACAGCTGATACGCTCATATCAGCTGTTGTTTTTTGTAGATCTTGGAGCTGAGGGGGGTTTCTTCTCGGACCTGCGCGATTCTTCATGATACCCGAGCGGTTCGAGGGGCTACCCGATCACTTTTTCGGCTTACCCGAGCGATTCGGGGCGTTACCTGATCACTTTTTCGGTATACCCGAGCGGTTCGAGGGGCTACCCGATCACTTTCTCGACATACCCGAGCGGTTTGGGGCGTTACCCGATCACTTTTTCGGCATACCCGAGCGGTTTTCACTTGAACCCGAGCAATTCGTCACGATACCCGAGCGACTCCCCCTCGCACCCGAGCGTTTCCCCGCACCCGAGCAGTTCATCCCTACACCCGATTTAAAGCAATTGCCCAACCACAAAAAACACCCACCATACACGGGTGGGTGTCAAATTTGTTATTTTTAGTTCTCTTCGGCTACTTTTGAGTAACGTTTTGCATGTAGTAACATGAAATAACCGAATGTAATAGCTAAGAATACTACTAGGAAACCTAATAGAATTCCGTAGTTTTGCATTAAGAATGATGTATCACCAGTAGAGATACTTGCTTTAAATGCTTGAATAGTATACGTCATTGGTAATAGTTTATTAAATACTTGTAATGGTTCTGGAATTAACTCAAGTGGGAACGTACCTCCACTTGTTGTAAGTTGTAAAATTAATACAATAATCGCCATGAAGCGTCCTGGATCACCGAACATAGACACTAACATTTGGACTAAAGCTAAGAAAACATAGCTTGCTAATAATGCTGTTAGGAAGAAATATCCTAAACTATGCACTTCAAGGCCTAAGCCCCATTTTACTATAACCACTGTTATTATAGTTTGAATTAAGCCGACTATTGCTAAAACTGAGACTTTACTTGTAAACCAAGCTGCCCCATTTTTTGGACGAATCGCCGGTTCCACAAGTGGGAAAACGATAGAGATCATTAAAGCACCAACTAATAAGCCTAAAGAAACAAAGTATGGTGCGAAGCCTGTTCCATAGTTAGGTACATGGTTAACAGATTCTTTATCAATCTCGACTGGGTTACCTACCATATCATAAGTGTCTTTATTCACATGAACTTCGCTTGCTTTTTCACCTGCTTCACCTAATTCGCCAGATAAAGTTGATGTACCATTTGCAAGTTCAGATGAACCATCTGCAAGCGTTGCAGAACCTTGTGCTAACTCACCTGATTTTGATGCAAGTGTTGATGTACCTTGATTCAATGCTGTTGAGCCACTTGCTAGTTCATTTAAACCTGCAGCTAATGTTTTAGAACCTGTTACAGCTGTATTAACACCAGCATTTAATTCACCTAATTTTTGCGCAAGCGTTGCATTACCAGCTTGGAGACCTTTTGCTCCTTCGACTAATGCACCACTTTTTGCTGTTAATGCATTAGCACCTGCTAACACTTCTCCTTGACCTGCTGCAATTTGAGTTGCACCAGAACTTACTTGATTAGCACCTGCTTGTAATTTTTCTGTACCAGCAGATAAAGAATTTAAGCCATTAGACACGCTGGCACTTCCTGCTTGTAGCTCTGCTAAAGTTTGTTTTAATGCTGCAGCTTGCTCTTCAGGTAGTGAAGCCATCATGCCTTGTAATTGATTGGATAAAGCCGTGATACCTTCTTCTACTTTTGCAGAACCAGCAGTTAATTGGTTTGCTGCACCATTTAATGCGCCTGCATTGTCAGCAATTGAAGCTGCACCTGAACTAATTTGTTGTTGTTTTTCATTAATTGTAGATAAACCTGCTTGCACCTTCGCTACACCTTGAGTATATTGTGATAAACCTTGCTCAAGGGTTGTTGCTCCATTTGCTGCTTGCTGTGCACCTTTTTGTAATTGTCCAGTTCCGTCTTCTAATTTTACTAAGCCAGAAGATAAATCGCTTGCGCCTTTTGCAGCGTCTCCAGCACCTTTAGTAATTTTATCCGTACCATTTGACAATTCAACTGTACTTGATGCTAATTGCTCAAGATAACCTTTTAAATCTTTCGCACCATTGGCTAAAGATTTGGCACCTTCATCTAGCTTACTAGAGCCATCAGCAGCCTCTGTAAAGCCATCTCCCATTGTTGTAATCGTATCAAATAAATTTTCTGCATAAGTAGTTGAAACTTGTGTATTTACTTCCGCACGTATACGTTCCATTGCTGAATCGCCAATTTGTGCACTTAGGAAGTTTAATCCTTCATTTGGAATATAGTTCAAGACTAATTTAGAAGGTTTGTCATTTAATAATGTAGTTGCATGCTCAGAGAAATTTGTTGGAATTTCTAAAATCATATAGTAATCTCGACCATTTAAGCCTTTTTCAGCTTCTTCTTTGGATACTTCAATAAAGTTAAAATCCTTACTTTTGACGAGATTATCGACTAAGTCTTTCCCTACATCTAATTTAACTCCTTCCATTTCAGCACCTTTATCTTGATTGACAACCGCTACCGGCAATTCAGATAGGCTTCCATATGGATCCCAAAATGCCCATAAAAACATACCCGCGTACATGACTGGGATAAATAGTACAGCGATTATTGAAACAAGCATTTTTTTTGTTTTAAAAATATTCAGCCATTCAGCTTTAATCATACGTTTTCTTCACTCCTAAACCACTTGACCGAAAACGTCATTCGGTCATTTTTGTTCAAAAAAAATCTAGACCTTCATAGGGTCCCTAACTTCTACTTGATTCAGCATTAGTTTCCTATTATCTCAACCAAATCAAGTTAAAATTAGCCCACGAAAGATTGTTTCCTTGAAAAGATTCAGTATCTTTTCTTCTGGAATAATGTCGCCATGTAGCTCCTGCCAATCAACGATAAATGCAAGATACGCCTTTAACAACAAGTAGCTTACTAATTCTGCATCACAGTCTCTAATTTCACCTTTATCAATACGTCTTTGAATTAATTCAGCAACATACGATAAAATTTCAGTCTCAATGCGAATTAAAACTTGTTTGACTGCCGGCGTTCGCAATTCTTTTTCTTCTTCTAATAACTTCGCAAATAAAAGATGTTTTTCACGGAATTGTAGCATTTTCATTAAAGCATTATGTGCATTCTCCATAAAGCTAGCTGATGCATCCAACACTGCATCTGCCTCAGCCTTCATCCCTTGTACAAGTGACATGGCTATCTCTTGAAATAAAATTTCTTTATTTGCAAAGAATGTGTAAATCGTTCCTTTACCGACATTAGCAATTTTCGCTACTTGCTCCATCGTTGTCGCCTTGTAACCAAACAATGTAAAGGATTTTGCAGCTGCTTCAAGAATTTCCTGCCTACGATCCATTAGTAACATCCTTTCTTGTTATGTTATGTACATGCTTTGTACACGAAAATGATAATGACCAGAAAACCATTTCGGTCATCTGGTCATTATCATATTCCTATTTTAAAAATAATGCAAGCATTTAATTGTGATTTTTTTCACTTTTTTCGTGTTCACTATGCTCAGCATCTTCTGATTTATTATTACCTTGATCCGTCATATTTTGATCCATGCTATTATTCGCTTTTTCATCCTCTGGTAAAACTTTCGTCATATCAGGTTTCCCAGCCGTAATTTGTTGCTTCGGCATATTATGAATTCCATTAGCAGAAGTTGTATGAGCAAACATATAATAAACACCATCGTGGTCAAATGTAGCCGTTGCTTTATAAACGCCATCTTTCTCTAATTTACCGTCCATCATTTGGCTCTCATCGCGTTTACCAGATTCCCATACCTCAAATTGTACACTTGCATCATCCACGTTTTTTCCACCCTGCTCAACGCGTGCTGCAAGTTCAATCGTTTCATTAATCGCTACTTCTTTTGGTGTTAAAATTTCAACCTCTGGAATTTCTGGTATCTCTGGTTCTTTCAAAGCTGCCGGCTCTTTTTTTTCACCGCAACCTACCAATAAAGCAGGTATTGCGATTAATGCCAATAACCATTTTTTCATGTTTTATTCCTCCATTAGCGGCAACATAATTTTTATTACTGTGCCTTTTTCAACTTCACTTGCAATGTCAATTTTGCCATGTAACTGCTTCAACAATTGTTCAACAATTGACAAGCCTAGTCCACTGCCACCATCAGCTCGACTTCGTGCTTTGTTAACACGATAAAAACGCTCGGTTACATGCGATAAATCCTCCTGTGGAATACCGATTCCATAATCCTTTATAGTTATTACTGCATGACCATTATTTTCAATAGCAGTGATTTCAACTTTTGACTGCTCATACGAGTAATTAATGGCATTTTCAATAAGATTAATAAAAATTTGTTTCAGCTTTACTTCATCAGCTTTGATGATTAATGCATCATCTGCCTCCAAATGGAGTGTAATGCTTTTTTTCTTTGCTTGATGAGTTAATATTTTTTGAACCTCGCGTAATGTTTCAGCAAGAGGGATTGGATATAAAGTTATTTCGGTTTGTTCATTTTCCATACGAGCAAGTTGAAGTAATTCATTTGTCAAACGTTCCATACGATTCGCCTCACGTACAATAAGCTGGATCGTTTCCTCTTTTTGATTATCTGGAATAATGTTCTTCTGTATTGCTTCACTATATCCCTTCACATAGCTAATGGGCGTCCGTAACTCGTGTGAAACTGTTGCTAAAAACGTTTTTTGAGCCTCATCCTCTTGTTGTATAGCCTCTGCCATTTCATTAAAGGTGCTGGATAATCTTCCAATTTCATCTTTTGAATGAACTGGTACACGTGTTCCATAGTTTCCGTGTGACATTTGCTCAACAGCTCTTTGCAAATTGCTTAAAGGTCGCATTATATGACGAATTCCTTTATAAATTAAAAAGCTGATGACAATTAAAAATATAAAGGCACTGACAAATAAGAAAATGACCTCATTATTTGCTAACTCACTAATTTTGACTAGAGGAAAGTAAATATAAATAATCCCTTCAAGCCTATTTTGATCTACTAGTGGAAGTACTACAGAAATTAGCTTTCTATCAAATCGGGGCTCATAGCCGATTTTTTGCACATATTCACCTGCAAGTAATTGCTGTCGTTCCTCAGGGCCAATTAATGTTTCGAAATCAATATCGAACGGTACACAAGCACTTAGTTCTCGTGGATTCCTTACTGCAAAAATATTCAAATTTGAGTAATTCGCATAATTTTCTATATCCGCAATAAATTCATCCGTAACCTTTCCACTGGTATACATAGATTGTAGCTTTGTTCCAACTTCTACCATCATTTCTTCCGTGTCTTCTACATAAAGTCGCTCATATAAATAATCTGTCAGGACATACATAAAGAAAACGGTAATGATTAAAAATGCAAAGATTAATAACAAAATGCGTGTTGAAATCTTTCTCATTCGCCAGGATCAAAACGGTAGCCTACTCCCCAAACGGTTTGAATATGCCCCGCGGCTTCCTTTCCAAGCTTTATACGTAAGGTTTTTATATGAGTGTCAACCGTTCTCGTCCCCCCTACGTAATCAATGTCCCAAATGCGTTCTAGTAGTTGCTCCCTTGTATACGCGTTTCCGGGATTATTCATAAATAAATGTAATAGTTCAAACTCCTTTAAAGTAAGCGGAACACTTTTTCCATCTACAGATACTTTACGTGAAATCTCATCTATCTTAATAGGTCCAATCATCACATATTTTTGCTGTAAATCTGTAATGTTTGTACCACTTCTTCTCAATACAGCATGGATTCGCGCAACTAGTTCATCGTTTGTAAAAGGTTTTACAAGATAATCATCTCCGCCAAGTGTAAGACCTCTAACTTTATCCTCATTTGAATCACGTGCTGTCAGGAAGATAATTGGTACATTCGACATTACACGTATGCTTTGACAAACTACAAAGCCATCTTCATGTGGCATCATCACATCGAGTAGAACCAAATCAATTTTTTCGCGCATAATAATATCATATGCTTCTGTACCACTTGCTGCTGTAAAGGTCTCAATTTTTGAATTATTGAGCATCATTTCTATTAAATTACGCATATCTTGTTCATCATCAACAATTAATACAGTTGTCACGTTTTTTCCTCCCTCACTAACAGTTGAAATGCACCTTGCCCCACATCAACTGTCTTGTTAACCTGACCATCTTTTATGAAATACAAAGTATGGTCATCATAGCCAGCGACAACAATATAATCTTTCAACTGATTTACGGCAAATGGATTAGCTCCTACCTCTTGCTCCCATTTTACATTTCCATCAAAGTCGACCACATATAATTTATTATGGCCATGACTAACAACAAGGACAGCATCCTTTGTTTTAGTTAATCCAACAGGCATTAAAGGCATTTCAATCTTTCCATGCGCCTTGCCCGTCGTAAGATCATATTTTTTCACAGCACTATTCGGTTTGCTTCCTTCTCCATGGCCACCAATCCAAAGCTCATTCTTCTCTTCAAGAATTGCTATCCCATGTGATGATTTTTGAATCGGCCATTCTTGCTCAACCTCTAGATTATCAATATTTAACACCGATAATTTCGTGTCTTTATAATTAATCACATATAGCTTATCTTCATGAGCAGCCATTGACATAGGATAATTACCAAGCTTTTGTGTTGCAAGCTCATTGCCCTTCTCATCAAAGCTTGTCACTGTATTTGTTTTGCTATTCGTAATAAAAAACTGTTTTTTATTTTCAACATAATACACATTAGTTGTACCAACCTGTACTTTTTTGGAATAGCTCTTCTTCCCGGTTGATAATGTATAGACATCAATTTCATTCAATTGATGACCATACAATAACACATGATCCTGTCCGAGCAATACTGCCCCTGAGTAAGCTTTGTCAAATAACCATGTTGCTATTACATTACCTTGTTCATCTATAAAATCTAGCGAAGGTTCTTGTATATTTAAGGACGCAATAAAATTCTGGTCTCGTTCAATAGGCTCAAGCGACTTCTCCGTACATCCTGCTAACAATACAATCTGTACTAAAGAAAAAATGAAGAATGCCCATTTTTTCAACATCATCACCTCTGTTTCTTAACTATACTTCACAATTGTGAAATCCGCGTGAAACTTGGAAGGTAAATTTATGACAAACAAAACAAGTGAATTTTTCTATTTTATGTATGTTAAATCAACGTGCATTTATTCAACCGAAAATTATAAATTGATCAAATGATATCAAATACCATTTATTAGCTTTGGAATGAGGAATGAGGTATATTAAGGCTCATGTCCATAACATGTGGTTGATTTCCGTTCCAACTTGGCGCTTTGTAGCTGCCGCTTTACTTTCGCTACTGAAAACATTTGTAGCTGTCGCTCTGCTTTCGCTACTGAAAACATTTTGTTGTTGCTGTCGCTACGCTTTCGCACAGAGCAAAGCTTCCTGGGGGCGTCTGTTGAGCCGCTTCGCTTCGCTGCAGGGTCTTCATCTATGATGCTGATCCCCGAGGAGTCACCCAGTTGAAACGAAGATCAACTTTTAAAATTTTTAGAAATTCTAATTTCAAAAAAATAAAGCGTATAAAAAATAATAATTGATCTATACTATTAAAGATTTCACTTCAAATCCAATGACTAGGAGGGTTAACCCGATGAGTAAGGTTGATCGATAGCTCTGAAGGACCATCATTACTGAATAAAGCTAACGTACAGTTGTCTTAGGACTATCTTAAGATTCTTTGCGGAAGCGAGGCAGTGTGTCATGGAGGAATAAAAGCAAGTGGAGATCAAACCCGGATATTATTTCCGGGTTTTTTTGTTTTACATAATTAGGGGATTTAATTTTAGTTTTAACATATGAAAGGCAATAAAGGCTGTTACGACCATTGAGACTGGGACAAAACCTCATTTTTCTGCAAGTGAAAGTGGAGCGGAGCGCAACAGCAGCGACAAAAATCTTTAATGAACTGCAGTTTTGAGATTTGTCGAGAACTTTTGATTGTTTATCGACCAACTTTTTTAATTTATCAACCAACTTTTGAAAATTATCGACATCTACCTTCATGCAACAGTCTCTGACCTACTCCCAAAACTACTAATCCAATTTCCAAACTTAACCCCTCCTATTCTTCTAATTTAAGTTCCTACCATAATTGTGATATTTATAATAAACAAGTAGTTAACTGTCTATTTATCCCATTTCCTCTATGAATACGATATTAGGAGAGGGGGTGAAATAATGTATTTCGGAAATTTTCTAGATAGAATTTGTAGCAAATGTAATACATTCCCTTGTTGTTGTTTAAGTGGACCTATTCAACGCTCCCCTATTTGGCCAGTTAGACCTACCGTAGCGACTAGGGAAAGTACAAGTGCTACGAGGGGTACTGAGCCTACCGAAAACATTGGAGCAACAGATGCAACTGGATCAATAGGAACTTCTGAACCTGCATTTACAGAAGGTTTCTCGGCTTTCATAAGTTCTTTTAATGTTAGAAGGTCTTCTAACATTAAAAACTGGAGTGTTGTAACACCTTTTTACTCAACACCTGCATTTGATTCAATTACTGGCATATTCACTGTTCCAAAAACAGGAAAATATTGTTTTGAAGCTACCATTAATTTTTCCACAGCTGCAGCTATTTCCTATAATTTAGATGCGGGAGTAAATCCTTCATTTGCAATCCGTAGAAACACGTCGACAAACTTAATAAGTGGGCTCTTACCAATATTAAATATAGACATAAGCCAATTAACTGTACGTACGATTTTAGGTGCTGGAACCGTAACGCTAGTTGGAGTGTTGGACTTAACTGCTGGAGATGCGATTGATTTATTCTATGAAGCTGATGGATTAGATATAGGGCTCATGCTTGGTGGTGCTAATTCTGACGGGATATTATGGTCATGTCATCGAATTTTCTAATAGTAGATTCTAGGTATCTTAAAGTGAAATAAGCCAAGGAAGTTTTATTTAACCTTCCCTGGCTTGTTGTTCAGTGATATTTCGCATCTTCTTTGTACGACTAACCATCTTTAGTTTTATTGCTGCTCAAACATTTCCATTAATATTTTGTTAGCAACGTTTTTACCTTGCTCAACGCACTCAGGTATTGATATTCCTTCGAAAGAACTTCCTGAGAGCTTAACAGTTGGAAAATGTTCTTGCAATTCTTGCTTTACACGCTCTATCTTCGCCTCATGACCTACCGTATACTGCGGCATAGCATTTTTCCAGCGAGAAACTACTGTCATCAACGGTGCTCCATCTACACCAATTGTTTTCATTAAATCCTGCAATACAGTCTTTTCAATTTCAGTATCAGATAACGCTACAACTGCCTCGTCACCCACTCGTCCAATATAACTGCGTAATAGCACATAATCATTTGGTGTTGTGCCAGGCCACTTTCTATTAATCCAAGTGCAAGAAGTTATTGAAAAATCACTATTTCGAGAGACAAAAATTGATAATGCATCTAAGTCACCTAACTGATCTTTTTTAAAGGCCATTGTTACAGTAGCAATAGTTGCTGCCTTCATCGTACTCAATTCAGTTAATAACTGGTGTTTGTTGAACATTTTTTTTGCCGTATTAAATGGTGTGGCAATAATAACAGCATCTGCTTTTAATTGTGTAAAATTATTTAACACAACTTGGACAGTTCCATCCTTACCATGTTCAATTTCTTCAACTTTAACACCCTTCATAACTGTCCCAGGAAGTAGTGATTCTTCAAGCTTTTCGATAAGTGTCTCAAGTCCATTATTAAAAGTTTGAAAAATCCCCTTATCTTTCTCGATGCGATTGTTACTTAAAAAATTCGTACCAGACTTTTTCATACCAATAAGTAGACTACGATATTTTTGTTCTAATTCGTAGAGCTGCGGGAATGTTAAGCGCATGCTTAACTGCTCTATATCACCCGCAAATGTTCCTGCAAGTAATGGTTCTACTAGATTTTCCACAACTTCAGCACCGAATCTTCTTCTAAAAAATTGCCCCAATGGTTGGTCATCATCCTGCGCAGAACGGGTGATGAAAAAATCACCCGCTGCACGGACTTTACCGCTGAGTGAAAACAAACCTGATGTAATAAATGACGAGATAAGCGGTGTTGCCCCAGACAAAAGATTACTAGGGATTCGATATAATTTACTACCAACAGCAATATAATTCGGTCCTGCATTGCTTGTAATCAATTCTTGTTCAATTCCTAAATCCTTTGCCAAAGCATATACATAGTTCTCACGATCAAAAAAAGATTCTGGCCCGCGCTCGATAATAAAGCCATCTTTTCTCAGTGTTTGTATTTTTCCGCCAAGACGTAATGACGACTCGACAAGTACGATATCTAACGGCAATTCTTTTGCGATTGCTTCTTTTTGCAAATAGAACGCAGCTGTGAGGCCAGTAATGCCACCGCCTACAACAACTACCTTACGTCTTTTCTGAGTCACCAACATCATCACTTTCTTTTCGCTTAGCTTAATTTTTTATGAATGGCATCAACCATTGCATCAATAAATAATGGGTGTGTATTTGGCATTGCCGGACGATAATATTTCGCGCCAAGTTCATCACAAACCACTTTACATTCAAAATCGTTGTCATATAAAACTTCTAAATGTTCTGTTACAAAGCCCACTGGCGTGTAAACGAACGAACGGAAGCCCTTTTGCTCGTAAAGTTCACGCGTTAAGTCCTGAACATCTGGACCGATCCAAGGTTCTGGTGTTTGTCCTGCTGATTGCCAGCCAACTTCTACATTCTTTACGCCTGTCGCTTCTTGGATTAGTCGAGCTGTCTCGATTAATTGATCTTCATATGGATCGCCCAACTCTTTAATTTTCTCTGGAAGTGAATGTGCAGACACAATTAAACATGCTTTTTCACGTTCTTCCTCAGACATGGCATGAAATGTTTCATTCACTTTGATTTTCCAATACTCAATGAAATTTGGTTCATCATACCAAGATTCCACAGAAGTAAATGTTAAACGACCTGCAGCTGCTTCTACTGCACGGCCATTATATGATTTAATAGAGAACGTTGAGAAATGAGGCGCTAATACGATAGAAACCGCTTCTTTAATCCCCTCTGCTACCATTTCTTCTACAGCATCTTCAATGAATGGATGGATATGCTTTAAACCGATAAATAATTTGTATTCCACATCATCTTGTACTTCATTTAAGCGCGCACATAAAGCTTCAGCCTGTGCTTTTGTAGTAGCAGCAAGTGGCGATAAACCACCGATTGCTTCATAACGACTACGTAAATCTTCTAAATGCTCTTCTGATGGTTTGCGACCGTGGCGGATATGTGTATAGTAAGGTTCGATGTCTTCTTCTTTATAGGGTGTTCCGTATGCCATTACTAATAAGCCTTTAATTTCTTTCATTAACTTTTCACCTCTAAAATAGTTAAAATTATATCTTTAATGTGACAAAAAGAAGCTGTCCAATTCATCAGATTGGACAGCATCCTTTCTTATGAATGAAATTAGAACTTCTTTCATAGAAAAGGATATAAGATTTAAAATCTTGGTCACTTCTACATTATTTAAGAACGTGCTTGGATTTGTTGAGCACTATATTCATGAATTAATGTCGTTAAGCGTTTTAACACTTCTGGGTCTACCTCTGGGAATACACCATGACCTAAGTTAAAAATATGTCCAGGCATTTCTAAACCTTGATCAATAATATCTTTCGTACGCTTCTCAATAACAGACCAATCCGCAAGTAATAGCGATGGATCTAAGTTACCTTGAACTGGTTTTGTAATACCGTTTGCACGCGCTTCTTTAATTGGTAAACGCCAATCTAAGCCAACAACATCTATCGGTAAATCATTCCATTCTTTCGCTAAATGACTTGCACCGACACCAAACTGAATAAGTGGCACATTTTCTTTTTTCAACTCAGCAAAAATACGTGTCATAATTGGTTTAATGAAAACACGATAGTCTTCAACATTTAAAGCACCAACCCAAGAATCGAATACTTGGATCGCCTTTGCTCCCGCTTCAACTTGGGCAGTAACATCAGAAATAATCATGTCAGCTAATTTATCCATTAATGCAAACCAAGCTTGAGGCTCTGATACCATAAATGACTTTGTTTTATTATAGTTTCTTGAAGGCCCACCTTCAATCATATAGCTTGCAAGAGTGAACGGCGCCCCAGCAAAGCCAATTAATGGTACATTCAACTGCTCTTCTGTTAACAATTTAATCGTTTCTAAAACGAATGGTGTATGTTCTTTCGCATTGAATTCACCTAATTTTTCTATATCAGCGACAGATCGAATAGGGTTTGAAATTACAGGACCTACGCCTGCTTTAATTTCTACATCTACACCAATACCCGGAAGAGGCGTTACAATATCTTTGTATAAAATTGCCGCATCAACATTGTAATTTTCGACTGGTAAACGCGTTACATACGCGCAAAGCTCAGGTTGATGTGTAATTTCCTCTAAGGAGTACTTTTCTTTTATTACACGATATTCTGGCTGAGAGCGTCCTGCTTGTCGCATATACCATACTGGTGTATGCTCCGTTCTTTCTCCTCGTGCAGCACGTAGAAGTGTATCATTAAAAGTTGTCATGAATATTTCCTTCCCCTCGATAAAATTTATATCGTAAAATTCTCTTGTTTATTTCGTTATTATTGATATCCGTTTTCAATAGTAAACGCTTCCTCTGATATTGTATAGTTTTCCTAGAGAAATGTCATAAAATTGTTCTTTCTAAGATTTTTTCTTTTTGACAAAGCTTTAGACTTACACTTAAATGGAGATAATCACACTAGATTATCAATTTAATGAAGATGAAGATGAACATTCATAAGGAGGGCAAATTTATGTATATTTATTTAACTTCTGGTACAGGTGATTTTTTACAACAGTTAAAAAATAAATATCCAAAAGAAGAAATGATTTTAATACACGGAGAAGGTAACTCTGTGCTTATACATGAAACAGAAGGGAAATCTGTATTTGCCACACCACGAAAGTTTGAAGTACTAGATTCAGTCCATAATTTAGAAGAACGCGGCTTCTTCTTCTTCAACAATATTCCCGTTACAGATGAAGGTCGACCAGTTTTTGAACATCGCGTTTTAAACCGAGCACGCGCTATAGAAGATGAGCCAGGCTTTGTAGCATTTCGACTACTCCGTCCATTAAACAGTGAAACCTACATTGTTATGACACAATGGCACGGTCCTCATTCATTTGAAGCATGGAAAAGCTCAAACGCCTTTACATCAGCCCATACTGAACTTGAAGAACCAACAGGCGTAAATCAGCAAAACATTTTCTCAGCAGCTTCCTATGTCACAACCTATAGCGTCGATCCAAAAGAAGAAGACGAAGCTTAGTTGAGGGGCGCGGGTATTTACTCCGGTTCCGCGGGTATTCCCCGGACGCGCGGGTATTTGCTCCTCTTTCGCGGGTATTCTCCTCGGACGCGCGGGTATTTGCTCCTCTTTCGCGGGTATTCTCACGGCGCGCGGGTATTTGCTTCGCTTTCGCGGGTATTCTCACGGGGCGCGCGGGTATTTGCTACGTTTTCGCGAGTATTCCTCGGGCGCGCGGGTATTTGCTTCGCTTCCGCGGGTATTCTCCTCGGGCGCGCGGGTATTTACTCCGGTTCCGCGGGTATTCCCCGGACGCGCGGGTATTTGCTTCGCTTTCGCGGGTATTCTCCTCGGGCGCGCGGGTATTTACTCTTCTTCCGCGGATACTCCTCGGGCGCGCGGGTATTTGCTTCGCTTTCGCGGGTATTCTCCCCGGGCGCGCGGGTATTTGCTACGCTTCCGCGAGTACTCTCCCGTGAAAAGTGTTGACCTACGTTTTATCTTGTTAATAAAACTATTATTTTGTTAATACAATTGAAGATAATCTGTTTAAGGAGGTTTACTATGAACCAACATCTACTCGAAAAGATCGATGCTCATTTTGATGAAATGGTGGCTATTCGCCGTCATCTACATATGCATCCGGAGCTAAGCTTCCAGAAGCAAGACACCGCCAATTATATTGTTCAATTTTATAAAAAGTTAGGCGTGCCGGTCGAAGCTAATGTTAGTGGCTATGGTCTGATTGCACGGATTAAAGGAAGCAAGCCTGGCAAAACAATTGCCTTACGCGCAGACTTTGATGCACTTCCTATACAAGATGAAAAAGATGTACCCTATAGATCAACTGTGCCTGGCGTAATGCATGCTTGTGGGCATGATGGTCATACGGCTACTTTGTTAATTATCGGTAAGCTATTGTGGGAAATGCGCGATGAGTTAGTTGGAGAATATGTACTAATTCACCAACATGCCGAAGAGGTTGATCCAGGTGGAGCAATTGGGATGGTACAGGCTGGGGCTTTGAATGGTGTTGATGCCATTTTTGGTACACATCTTTCTTCTAACCATCCAACAGGCATGATTGGCTACCGCGTAGGGCCGACGATGGCTGCTGTTGATAGTTTTGAAATAAAAATTCAAGGCCAGGGCGGTCATGGCGCTCATCCAGATCAAACAAAGGATGCGATTGTTATTGGCTCTCAGCTTGTTATAAATTTACAACAGCTTGTCGCACGTCGTGTTGCCCCAACCGAATCGGCTGTTTTGTCAGTTGGTTCATTCGTGGCATCTAATGCTGACAATATTATTGCCGATACAGCCTATTTAAATGGTACAATTCGAACATTTAATAAGGATGTTCGTGAAACGATGGAACGTGAGTTTAAACGGATTATTCAAGGTACAGAAATTGCGCATGATTGTACAATTAAACTGAATTATCGTCGTGGCTACCCTGCAGTTGTAAATCATGAGAAGGAAACACTGTTTGTGCGTAATATCGCACAGGATATTTGCGATGTTACTGAGATTGAAGCAACTATGGGGGCTGAAGATTTCTCTTATTACTTAGAAGAAAAGCCAGGTACATTCTTCTTTACTGGTGCCGCACCAGCTGAATATGCACCACATCATCATCCAAAATTCGATATAGATGAAAAAGGCATGCTTATTGCTGCAAAGGTATTAGTAACAGCAGCACTAGATTATCAATTAATAGAATAAAAAATAAAGCTCATTTTTCCAATCAAAGAATTGGAGAAATGAGCTTTTATAATTTGCTGATCACCATAACGTGGGTTGATTTCCGTTCCGACTGGGGTGTCCGATGAGCCGCTTCGCTGCAGGGTCTCATCTGTGGCGCTGTGAACCCGAGGAGTCGCCCAGTCTCCACTCCAATCAACTTATTCACATGGCATACATTTTAACAAAATGCATCTACCCTTTGGTGATAAGCCGAAATTAATCATATTCAGGATTTCGAGACTCTAGCAGTCAATTCACTAATAACCAAAATGATAATAATGGTTACATAAAACATAGGCTGTGTGATACCACAAAGGCCCACGATAATAGCTTGAACTACCATCGCTAGTCGCACAATTTGTTTGACCGCTTCTTTGCGTGCTTCATCTGGTAAAGGATAAAGCATGTCCATGCGGAATTCACCGCTTGCTAATAATGCTTGCTTTAACTGTATTGTTGTAGCAAAGCTCAATGCACCTGCAACAATCCATGTAACGACAGGGATATCTACAAAGGCTGCAATAACAGCTGAAATCACTGTTAATCGTAACCATAAATAAAAATGATCGTCTGTACGCACAAATGTCCGGAACACTAAGTACTTTTGAGCATTGTCCTTCTTGTACGACACAAATTTGTAAATCCAGTCAAGCCAACCACGACGGCGGATGCTTCCACGTAAATGCGGAACGTCTGTGAAATAATTAGCAAAACGATAGAAGCTCATCATGCGATTTTGTTCTAGCTTCACAAAATGCTCGTACGGTACAGGCTCACCAGCACATTTTTTCTTAAATATAACAATATACACACACCCAATAGCAACAGCAACAAGTACTAAAATGAGTTGCATATTAAGCCCCATATACACAGCAACACCAAAGATAACAGCTCGAATTAGCCTGTCCACCCAAATCATTTGACCACGTTCACTATAACGATAGCTAAATTCACCTTGAACGCTCAAATACTTCAATACAATAATAAGGAAGAAAACTGACCAAATCTCAAATGTTGTTAATTCAGTAACAGCCTTTAATAAAGGAATACTAACGATATAAACTATCGCTACAACCCAAATTTGTGACCAAAACGTCCACGCTAATGCCTTTTTAAAATACTGTGACATTTTTGATTCTAAAGGTAATAAATATACTTGGTCTGGCTCTCTCAAAAGTGAAGTTGGACGACTAAATGCTAGTAAAATCCCCACTACCACTGCAATTAAAACCACTGCTGGAAAATCAGGCTGTACGATTTTCAGCCATTCACTATATTGATAGCCCCCTGCTCCAATAAGAAATACTAGTACAATCGCTATATGCCCCGTAAAAATAAATCGCATATATTTTTGCACTTCACCTATATAATGCATGAAGCGAGAGGACCATACATCACGCAAGTTCTTCATGGTCGCGCTCCTTTGTCATTGCAATATATAAGTCATCTAATGTCGCATTTGGCATCGCAAATGCCTTTCGTAGATCTTCCATTGTTCCTTGTGCCCGCACACGACCTTCATGCAATAAAATTATGCGGTCACAATGCTTTTCAGCGGTCGATAAAATATGCGTCGACATTAATATAGAAGCGCCCTCTTTTTTCTTTTCATCCATCTGATCAAGCAAGGATTGAATCCCAAGCGGATCGAGTCCCACAAAAGGCTCATCAATAATGTAAAGACTTGGATTGACTAAAAAAGCGCACATAATCATAACCTTTTGACGCATCCCTTTTGAGAAATGCGATGGGAACCAATTAAGTCGTTTTTCCATTCGAAATTCCTTTAATAATAATTGCGAACGTGCTGCAAGCGTTGCTTCATCTAACCCGTAAGCCATTGCAGTTAATTCTAAATGTTCACGTAATGTTAGCTCATCGTATAATACAGGTGTTTCAGGAATATAAGAAAATGCTGTACGATACTTGTCCGTATTTTCCTTTAACGTCACACCATTTAAACGAATGTCTCCTTCTTTTGGAAGCATCGTTCCAATAATATGCTTAATCGTTGTACTTTTACCAGCACCGTTCAAGCCGATTAAGCCAACCAACTCTCCTTTTTCAATTGTAAATGATAAATCTTTAATTACAGGCTTTCTTGTATAACCACCTGTCACATGTTGTACCTCTAATACCGTCATACCCTCACTCCTCTTCTTGTTTATATTTTATCAAAAATTAGCAAATGATACAGTTATGAGTGTGATAGAATGTACTTACATATAAAATAAGGGGGAATTTTCAAATGAGCGATTGCCTATTTTGCAAAATCATTGATGGATCCATTCCGAGTACAAAAATTTATGAAGACGAACATGTCTATGCATTTACTGACATTTCGCCTGTAGCAAAAGGTCATACACTATTAATCCCAAAACATCACTGTAAGGATCTATTTGAAATGCCTGCGGATGTAGCTAGCAATTTATATGCAGTAGCACCGAAAATTGCAAATGCTATTAAAGCTGCTTTTAATCCAATTGGACTGAATACAATTAATAATAACGGTGCTGCAGCTGGACAAACTGTTTTCCACTACCACTTACATTTTATTCCGCGTTACGATGAAAAAGAAGGTTTGGGCTTAATTTGGCAAACACAAAAATATACACCAGAGCAATTAAGTGACGTTGCAGAAAGCATTAAAGCCAACCTTTAAATCAATTATACCTCGGCATAATTACGTCCGGAATCGAAAAGAAGTTAAATGGCAAACACTTGAATTATCAGAATAGTATATTGCAATTTACTTGTATTTATCGTACAATCACAAATAAGTTTCGCTAACGGTCATGAGGACACGTTAGGAGACAAATAGATTAGCTTAGTTGAGGAGAGATTAGAAATGAATACAAAGAATTTAGTTTTAATGGCACTTTTAGTTGGTGTCGGTGCTGCACTTTATGTAGTTACACCAGGTATGGTAAACGGTATGAAGCCTGATTTCATGCTAACAATGATGTTTATTGGCATTTTATTGTTCCCTACTGTTAAAGAAACGTTTTTACTTTCTTTAGTGACAGGTGTACTTTCCGGATTGTTTACAACGTTTCCGGCTGGCCTTGTTCCAAATATTATCGATAAAGCAGTTACAGGTTTTGTCTTTTTAATTGCCTTACTTGTACTAAAAAAATTGGTAAACAATTTCGTCGTATCAGCTAGCTTAGTTGGTTTAGGAACAATTTTATCTGGAACTGTCTTTTTAGCAGTAGCACTTTTTGTGTTCAACGCAAATGTTGGTGCAACATTCGCTGTTCTTTTTGTAGGTGTTGTACTACCTGCTGTAGCATTTAATGTCATCGCTTTTGCAATTATTTATCCTATAGTTGCAAAATTAGTGAAACGTTCTAAATTCAAGACAGCTATTTCAATTTAACAAAAAGCTGCATAAGCTAGAAAATGCACTTTAATCTAACAAAGGAAGCTAAACTGTGATACAAAATCACTCGTTTAGTTTCTTTTTTCTTTTTGTATCTGTGCATTTCATGGTTTAATAGTAGATAACACATAACAATTATAGAAATGAGGTATTCAATATGAAAGCAAAACCATTTTTATTTGGACTGACAGCTGGGATTGTCGGCGGGACAATCGCTGTACTTTTTTCAACTCCTCAATCAGGACAACAATTACGCGCTAATTTGCGAGCAAATGCTGAAAGTACTAAGGACAAACTTTTAGATGTGAAGCAGCAAGTAGACACAGTGAAACAATCCGTTAATTCATTAACAATTGAAGTGAAAAATAATATACCACAAATAGTAAATGATTTAAAACAAACAATAGCTACATTTACAGAAGAAATCGAGCCGTCAAAGAATAACTTACAACAAGAAATAGAAGCATTACAGAATTCAATAAGCGAAATCGAGAAAAATGTCGCACATTTCACAGAAAAAGGGAAAAAGTCACAAGAAAAAATTAGCGACTAAAGCCCTCCATGACCACTAGAAAATCTATATTTTTATTAAAAATAATTGCTATAATATCATTTTTTAACCACTTTTCAATTTTTTAATTTTTCTAACTTTAAACTTTTTTTCTTTATTGCTATAATATTTTTAAAATGTTAAAGAAAGCAGTAGGTGATGGCTTTGTCAGAGGAATTATATACTCAAAAAGAAGCGATGCTTTATAGTCAAAGAATTGCGCAATTATCAAAAGCCTTATGGAAAGCGGTTGAAAAAGATTGGCAGCAATGGATTAAACCCTACGATTTAAATATTAACGAACATCATATTTTATGGATTTCGTATCATTTAAAAGGGGCTTCGATTTCCGATGTAGCAAAGTTTGGGGTTATGCACGTTTCGACTGCATTTAATTTTTCTAAGAAGTTAGAAGAGCGTGGATTCCTAAAGTTTTCAAAGCGGGATGACGACAAACGTAATACGTATGTTGAGTTAACAGAAGCAGGTACAGACCTTATTATTGAAATGAACAATAATTATCATAATACGTATCATTCTGTGCTTGAAGGCTCGTTAGCTTTAAAAGACTTATACGGACGCTTCCCAGAATTTTTAGATGTTATGGCTGTTATTCGTAATATATACGGAGAAGACTTCATCGACATCTTCGAGCGTTCCTTCCAGCACTTCCGTAATTCCTTGGACACGATGGAAGAACGTTCAACTGTAAAAGGATGAAAGTGAGCTAATCGAGCTTTTAAGGTCCGTTATTCATGAAGGCAGTACAGACTCAGTCTCGATTTTATCATGGAAATGCTTCTTACTGACCAATCAATTATGCCTCGGCATAATTGCGTCCGGAATCGGCTTTGAGCTTAGGCCTGCACGATGCAGGTCAGTTAGCCGTTATCGCATGGATGCGATGATTTTAGGCTAACATCCCCTAAGCACTCCTTTCCGATTCCGTGACATCGGCCAGAGGCTTAACTTCTTTCAGCGGGTGTTTGGACACCCGCTGAAAAGTAACTTAAATTCGCATTCATCTCATTACCTATAGAGGTGGGAGACTTCTGTAGCTGACGCTTTGCTTTCGCTACAAAAGACATTTGCTGAAAGAAGTTAAAGTGAGAGAAGATAAATGCTAAAAGAGGTATTTCAGAAATTTCTGAGATACCTCCTTTTTCTTGCATTCTAACATAAATCAATTTACATTAAATAGGACCCTTCCTATTACGGAGTTGATAAACCATGCATTGTTGGAAAATTTTAAACCTAGAACATCATTACGGAACAACGCGTATCATACTAATGTCTGTAATTGTTTTTTTAACCGTCTTTTCTCTTTCCTATGTAACACTTAATTTATTTAATGACGAGCACTATACCGATCATTTATTATGGCTATTTGTTATTGCTATATTAGCACTCTATCCAATTCATAAATGCTTTCACTTTCTAGCATTGTATGATTTACGTCAACATTTAAAATTACGTGTGCGTACCCAATTTTATGTTATTCCTGTTCTACACATGCGTATTCAGGAGCCTTTATCGAAAAATCGTTATATTTTAGCTTTACTCACGCCATTTATTGTTATAAATACAGGTATTTTAATTGGTACATTGCTATTCCCTGCATATACCCATTACGGCACATTGCTTTTAGCTTACCATTGTAGTCTATGTTTAATTGATATTTTGTATGTGAAATATTTATTGAATTCACCTAAAGACTCCCAAATTGAAGAGACACCAAAGGGCTATGAAATTTTAGTGCCGCCCACTATTCTCTAAATTGCTTGTACTTGTGTTTTATGAACGTTTTTTGTTATGCTATTAATACTGAAAGAGGGGAGGAATAGACTTGCTATTAATGATTGTAGTTCTATTCTCGGTATTCTATTTATTTCAAATAAACCGCATGACTTATGCACTGTGCATGCGACGTGAAATTCCCGAAGAAAAACAGCCAAAAATATTCCGAACTATAAATATACTGATTACAATTTTACTTGTCTCATTTTATATTGAAATTTTATATGCTGTATAGTTAAAAAGAAAAAGTGCAGCCGCGCCCGTTTGCTCGCATGGAGGTAAGTTTGACACCCCATGTGACATCGCGTTCTTACCAATCTTATTTTTGGGACGCGACCCCAAGCGTGCGCGCGAATGCCTTATATTGTTAAGAAAAGCTAAGGACGATTAAATCCTTAGCTTTTCGCCATTTTAACCTACATATAACCGGCAGTAAGACTCGACTTCAAACTGATCGGGGTAAATCAGAGTATTTGGGAGCGACTGCCAGTAAATCATGCCACCAGGATGTTGGTCACACAAGCGTTTTCACAAGATATGACCTCTATCCTTTAGAGAAGAGGGAAATGAACCCCTCTGAATGAAGTTTCATTTTATCAATTAGTATAGGAACGCTGCACCAACAATAATTAATAAAATAAATAACACGACTATTAAAGCAAAGCTTGAGCCTGAACCATAGCCGCCGCCACCGCCGCCGTATCCTCCGCTGCCCATAACTTCACCCCCTTTCTTTTCTATATCCTATGCGCTTCAAAATTAGAAATATAGGCTATACTCAAGGGGGGAACCATTTTGTTTTTAATACGTTTATGTTATAGTAAGCAATGGACGAAACCACGTTAGGAGAGAATATCTACTATGAAAAAGACAGTTTTATCTGTAACATTAGCCGCTTCGGTACTAGCGCTCGGTGCTTGTAGCGGAGGAGACAAAGAAACGATTGTTACTTCAAAAGCAGGCGACATTTCAGTTGCTGACTTTAATGAAACAGCAAAAACTTTAGCAGGCCCTGCTATAATACAACAAATGGTGTCTGAAAAATTATTAGCTGATAAGTACGAAGTAACAGATAAAGAAATCCAAGAAGCTTATGACGCAATGGCTTCGCAATTCGGTGGTAACTTTGACAAAGTTCTTAAAGAAAATGGCTTAACTGAAAAAGACTTTAAAGAAACTTTACGCTTCCCACTTCTTCAAGAAAAAGCTTTAAAAGATAAAGCTATTAAAGAAGAGGATGTAAAAAAATATTATGAGCAAATGAAAACAGAGTTAAATGGTCGTCATATTTTAGTGGCAGATGAGAAAACTGCTAATGAAGTTATTGCCAAAATTAAAGGCGGCGCACCTTTTGCGGACGTAGCAAAAGAATACTCAACTGATACTGGCTCTGCTGCAAAAGGCGGAGAGCTAGGCTGGTTCTCTGTTGGCGCAATGGTAGAAGAATTTAATGATGCTGCTTATGCCCTTCCTTTAAAGACATTAAGCGAACCTGTAAAAACAAGCTTTGGTTACCACATTATTGAAATTACGGACAAGCGTGATGTAAAAGGTGTTGGCTCATTCAAAGACGAAGAAGATAACATTCGTACACAAATGCTAGGTAAATTAAAGAATACAGGTGAAGATCAGAAGATCATTAAAGATATCGTTGCAAATCTTGCGAAGGACGCTGATGTAAAAACATCTGATAAAGAATTCAAAGCAGCTATAGACGCCCTTTCAACAACAAGTGAAGAACAAGCTAAAAAAGCTGAAGAAGACGCTAAAAAAGCTGAAGAAAAAGCGGCTAAAGAAAATAAAGATAACAAAGATAAATCTGAAGATAACAAAGACAAATCTGAAGATACAGAATCTAAATAGTTGTTATTTTTACTATATGAAAAAGGGTTACGCTAATACAGGCGTAACCCTTTTTGTATGCTGTTTTTTTGAAATAAAGTTATTCTATCAAAGCAAATGAAAAGGATTCATTTTTTTGATTTAAGACAGCTTTACAAACATCCCCAAACAGTGATGAACCTCAAATCTATATTTACTTAATAGTTGGCTTATAAAACGATCGATTATCAAGTGGGAATAGTCTCTCCGTAAATTCTCCTGGTGCTGTTTTGCCAAGTGCTCGTGTTAACATGTTCATCTTCGCATCAATATTATCAATATAATGCAAAATTTCCGCTTCTTGAATCATCGGTTTTTTCGGGCTGCCCCATTCTTCTTTACCGTGGTGAGATAGCACCATATGTTGCAATAGCATTACTTCTTCGCCCTCGATCTCTAGTTCACTAGCAATCATAGCGATTTCATTAACCATAATCGTAATATGGCCTAGTAAATTCCCCTCAACAGTATACATTGTTGCAACTGGTCCTGATAACTCAACAACCTTACCAATATCATGTAAAATAATTCCTGCATATAACAAATCTCTATTTAATGTAGGATATAGATCAGCAATGGCTTTACCAAGTCTCAACATTGACACCATATGATCTAGTAAGCCTGATGCATAATCATGATGATTTTTCGTTGCAGCTGGATATACTAAAATAGCATCCTGATGTTTTTTAATAGTTGCTCGGGTAATTCGTGATATATTTGGATTTTTAATATCAAAGAAAAATTGCGTTAACTCTTCATATAATTGTTCTTTTGGAGTTGCTGCGGAAGGAACTAAATCATTAATAGCAATTCCCTCCTCTGGTTTTGCTACACGGATTGCTTTTATACGCAATTGATTTTTGCCGCGGTAGTCATGAATTTCTCCACCTACACGTACAATTGCCTCAGCGTGGTACGTTTTTTCGTGCTCTTCATTTGTATCCCATAGCTTTGCCTCAATATCTCCACTTTTATCTTGTAATAACAGTGACATAAATGGCTTTCCAACTGTGGTAACCCCTTTTGTCGCTTGTTTAATTAATAAAAATTGATCAACTGATTCTCCAACCTGGAGCGTCGTAATACCCTTCATGTTGACGCCACTCCCCTTTCATTTGCTAGTGCCCCTACATCGACAATTTGGTCTTTCTGCCAATGCTCGAGCATCGCGTCATGGCAAGTAAAATATAAAATCTGACGTTCATACCCTACTTCTTTCATTAATTGTACCATTTTGTCTGTACGGTTTCGATCAAAATGGACAAAAGGATCATCCATAATAAATGGAAATGGAGCAGAAGCTGTAAGTGTTTTAGCTAGTGCCATGCGTAACGAAATATAAGCTTGCTCCTTCGTTGCCTGTGATAGTTCTGCCATTTGATAACGTAATCCAGAAACATCCTGTGCAACAAAATAGCCTTCATCATTAATTAAAAGCTTATCGTAACGTCCACCTGTTAACAAATTAAACATTGCATTAACCTCTGTCAAAACATGTGGTAATTTTTCTTCTCTCAGGCGGAATAATGTTTCATGTATCGCAGTAGCCAATGCCTTTTTTGCAGTCCATTGTCCTATCAGCTGCTGCAACACTGATTTCTCTTGTTCAAACTGTTGAAGCAACTGACCGTATTTCTCATCGTTTAGAAGATTCTCCTTTTGAATTTGTAGCGTCGCTCGTTGTTCTATGCAATGATCTATTGATAACTGCAATGCGTCCCGCTCCTCTTCTAAAGCAAGCATTTTTTCATGAAGCTGTTCTTCGTCTATCAATAACTGCTCGTTGTCTACATCCAGTGAAATAAGCTGACTCTGAATTGTTTGAAGTTCTGTCTTTATTTTTTGCTGTAGCTCAAATTGTTCATGAGTCTCATAGTAAACCTTCTCTGATTGAACATTTGCAGCATTAAATAACTGAGTAATTTCAGACTCATAGCTCTCTATATGAGATTGTACTCCTTGAATTTTGGTCTGAAGGCTAGTCAACTGCTCTTTTGATTGTTCGGACACTTGCTGCTCCTGCTGCAAAGTAAGGAATGTAGTGCGTAAATGCATAAAGATTTCCCGCTCACTATATTCTGCCTTTAACACTCGCTGCGCTTGTTCTAATAACTCATTTTTTTCCGCTTGTATCGATTGTAGTAGGGTACATGTACTCTTCTTTTTCGCTGCCAGCTCTTGAACACCACGAATGCGCATAAACAGCTCTGGTAATAATGTTTTTGGTACATTCTCCTCTAGCCGATAACGCCGTAAAAATTGTTGAAGCGACTGAGTGACTTCTGCACTCACCTGCTCAGCCTGCTGAATTTTATATTCAAGTTTCACATAGTGCCGTTCTTTTTCTTGCTGTTGCTCATTTACATGTAACCAGCGATCCTCAAGTCTTTGTTTTTTTAGCAGTATGGCTTGAGCAATATTTTCCTCCTGCTCTAACTCACGTATTTCCTGACTAGATTGTTTACTTGGCGCTTCATGTGCTTGTCTAGCAAATTTTAAATATAAAATAATAAACAATGACATAACCGCCCCTATGACGATTACAGCCACATTTTTTTCAAAAACACCATAAATAAACGACAGTACACTTATTGCTAACACAATAAATATAAATACACTTGGTTGTTGCTGTTTCGAGCGTTGTGACCTTCCATAACGCAATTGATCAAGCTTTCGCTTACGCTGAGGCCACTGTGCTAAAATATGTTCTTCCTCAGTAGATAATGACTCCTGTTTAAGTTGTTGTTTCTGTTGAGCAATCGTATCTAATTCTGCATGTATTTGCTCCAGCGAACGCAGATGAAATTTTAGTTCTTCTTCCGCTTCTTCTAATAGGCTTAATTGCCGTTGAAATTGTTCCTCTTGCTGTAATGATACTGTTTCCTCAAGCAGAATATCTTGTGCTGTTTTTTCCTGTACACCTAATAAACGAAATTGTGCTTCTATTTCTTGCTCGAGTAAATACAGCTCATCCATCAAGTTTTGTTCCTTCACAACTACCTGATTCCATGTTGCTTCCTTATTCAAAAGTCGAGCCATTTCAGTAATAGTTTGCTCGTCCACTGTTAACTGCAGTTTATTTTGTAATGCCTGATACTGCTCCTTCAACTGCTCCATTTGTAGTGTTTCATGCATAAGGCGATCCTTTAATTGCTCATAACGCCGGATGCCTTCTGGCGGAAACTGCACATGTCCATAACTTTTTAGCGTTTGTTCAAAAGCCTTTTGCTGCTTTAGAAGTGGCATCGCCTGCTTAAGAATTGTTAGCTGCTGCCAATTTTGTTGCTGTTTTTTTTGCTGGTTATATAACCCTTCTAGCCTTTGATCGAGCTGTTGTAATTGCAATAATTTATCCTCAAAGGTCTGAATATTGCCTTGTTCTTGTTTAATTGTGCGTTCTAGCTTTTTTAAATGCTCCAATTTTTGATTAATGAGCGGCACCTTACCTGATTTTTTAAAAAGCTCACTAGCATCTTTGTCCAATTTCTTTTCTAGAGACGATAACTGCTGAATCCCTGTTGTCCCAGAGGCAAGCAACAAATGTGTCAGCTCTTCTTCTGACATTTTTTCAATGCCCTGTAGCTCATGTAATGAAAAAGAAAAAATCGACTCAAAGGATGCTCTTGAATAGCCATATAGTAGTTTTGCTAGAAGCTCTTCATGCCCTGTTGTTCCGTCTTCCAGATAAACTGTAACATCTCCGACTGCCTTCCCTTTAACACGTTCTATGGTGCATTGCCCATAAGTCGGATGCAAAATTGTTAGCTGACCACCAAATTTAGTAGATATCTTTGGCTCATATTTACGTTGCGTTTGCTGCTTCGTAGGAAAACCAAAAAGCACTTGTAAAATAAACTGTTGAATAGTTGTTTTACCCGCTTCATTCATACCATAAAAAATGGTAACACCTTCATGTAAGGAAATTGTGATGTTTTCATGCTTGCCAAAGCCATAAATTTGGATTTTTTGTATCGTTAGTATGTTATTCACGCCCTTTGAATTTCTTCAGTTAATAATTCTTGTGCGTTGTGCATTAAATTTTTTATATCCTGTTCTGTTAAAGGGTCAATGAGTCTTGCACCACCCGCATGTTGGTACAAATCCTTTAAAATATCCTTCCATTCTGAAATATCCCATTGCTCCATTAAGTTCATCACAGATTTAGTTGCAGCAGTATGCTCAAACAATACTGACGATTGATGTAACACGAGCTTTTGCACCCAGCACATCGGTTCAATCCCATCCTCTGCTTCTCTAATAGTTTCTAGCCATGCATCTACTGTAGCATGTTCAAATAAAGATTGTGATTGTTCATCTATATTTTTTAAGTGAAGTTCAACAACGGATGCCCCATACTCCTGACGATTGAGCGTTAATGCCTCTTCACATTTCCCTAGTAGTTCATTTGCATGAAACACATTCGTACAATCCACCTCTACCGTGTTATATACAACAGCTGAAGTCGGTACAAATTCCAGGTCCGTGGTGGTTGTGGACAATGTTACGTCATAAAAGCCTTTTACCCCCTGCTCTTTCCGATGTCGACTTTGAATATTGCCTGGATAAACAATCGGTGGATTTTGATGTAAAAGTTGTCGTTTATGAATATGTCCTAAAGCCCAGTAATGATAGTTTTTTTCAAGAAGTTGATCTTTTGTGAAAGGGGCATAAACATCATGGGTAGTATCGCTAGCTTCACTGCCATGAAGCATTCCAATATGAATAACATGCTGGTCCTGTGCAATTGGATAACTATCGATCATTGATTTCTTTATATGACGTTCACCATAGCTGAAGCCATAAATATTGACTTGCTGACCACGTATTTTTAACTGTACAACACTAGTTTCCGCTGGTAACTCATACACATTGCTAGGTAAGGCAAAGCGAGTCCAAGCACCATTTAAGTGATCGTGATTACCATAGCTTAAAATAACAGGAATATTATGCTGAAAAAGTTTTTCCATCGCCTCTTGAAATCGTCTTTGTGCCTGTAAACTACGATTTTCCCCATCATATATATCACCGACAATTAGTAAAAAATCAGGTTTCTCCTGAATGGCTTTCTGAATAATTTTATCAAAAGCTTCAAAAGTACTTGTTCGAACTTTTTTTAAATTATTATCAGGCAAACCAAATAAGCCCTTAAATGGACTATCTAAATGTAAATCCGCCGTATGGAAAAAACGAATTGCTGACATCTCATCACCTCAAGTAGTAGATAATTTGCATCTTGGCGTCATCTGTTATCACTCGAAAAGCAGTAACATGATTTTCAAAAGTTGCTACGAAATCATTTTACTAATCGCTTCTGTGTCTCATTTTTTATGCTAAGACATTCGTGAATCACGCCGAAACCGAATATTTGTTCTATTTTATCATACTTCACATAAGATGAGAAATTTATTCATAAAATATTCATCAGTAATATCGCCTTATTTTTTCCACATCTTTCGCTATTTATCGAAATATTCGCTAGTTTTACCGTGAAGTTTATAAATCTTCTATGTATAATAGAATTATATTTACGTAAAAGGTGGGGTTTGTATGAAGAATTATCGTTTTACTGCTTTTGAAAAAACTGGGGAAACATTATTTGATGAAACTTGGACATTCGAAAACGATGAAGCTGCCAAAATTAACGGTCAACAGCAAATCATGGAAAAAGGTGTTGCCGAAAAAACTCATCGCCTTGTTAACTCTTCAGGTAAACTAATCTTATTCCATGTCTAACAGTGGCTAATAAAAGGCACGTAGTAAACTTTACTACGCGCCTTTTACTATTATCTTTATCAATTATTCATTTTCCCACGAAGACAGGCGCTCTTTTCTCTACAAATGCCTGAATTCCTTCTAAATGATCAGCTGTCTTACGCATTGCTGTCTGCCCCTCTGCTTCCATCGCCAAAATACTCTCTAATTGCGGTAAATTTTGAGCATGTAGAATTTTTTTAGTCGCAATCATCGACGCCATTGGAGAAGCAAGCATTTTTCCAACTAGTTGGTCTGTGATCGCAAAAACAGTCCCATCTGGTGCAACATAGTCAATTAATCCTACATCATGTGCTTCCGATGCAGTTAATACTTTTCCTTCCCAGATCATTTGTTTAGCTTTTACAGTACCTACACGTTCCTTCATAAAGAAATGACCGCCACCATCAGGGACAAGTCCTATGCCTATGAAATTCATAGCAAGCTTACTGTTTTCACATGCAACCACTATGTCTGCTCCTAAAGCTAGACTAAAACCTAATCCAGCAGATGCGCCATGAACCGCAGCAATGACGATCATCGGTAGCTGGTAATATGCCTTGACAATACGTGTTAAATAAACCATTGCCTCATTAATATTAAGTGGCCTATTTGGATCTAGCATCGCTTTAATATCGCCACCTGCAGAAAAGACTTTTCCTTCTCCGCGAATAACAAGCACTTGTATTTCTTGTTCCTGCTGTAGTGCCTCGAAGCATTCTGCTAATTCTCGCATCATAACATCATCCATCGCATTCATGGCTTGTGGTCGATTTAATGTTAATGTTGCACGACGTTCTAATTTTTCTAATGTAATCGTTGAAAATTCCATCCTTACACCCCCAAATATGAATAGTCATTCACTATGTACTATTCGTGCTTTTTTAGAAAACTCCTTCTATCCTACGCAAAATTGCACTTGATATGCTATATTAAAGGACGAATATTGATTTAAAGGTGGTTAAGTATTGTGACACAGAAAGACTATCGTGTATTGCTTTTTTATAAATATATAGCTATTGAGGACCCTGTGACATTTGCAGAAGAGCATTTAGCACTTTGTGAAGAAATTGGGCTTCTTGGTCGCATTTTAGTTGGACTCGAGGGAATTAATGGAACCGTTTCTGGTACAGTCGAGCAAACCGAGGCTTACATGAATCATATGAAGGCAGACCCTCGTTTTAGCGACATTATGTGGAAAATAGATGAAGCTGAAGGGCATACCTTTAAAAAAATGCATGTCCGCCCTCGTCGAGAAATTGTACATCTTGGTTTAGAAGATGATATTAATCCTTTAGAAATAACAGGGGATTATTTATCACCAAAGGAATTTATGGAGCGTATGCAGGAGGATAATACGGTCATTATTGATGCACGTAATGATTATGAATATGACCTCGGGCATTTCCGTGGCGCTATTCGTCCGGATATTGAAAACTTCCGCGACCTACCAGCTTGGATGGATGCCCATAAAGAGGATTTTGAAGGCAAGAAAGTTTTAACTTACTGCACAGGTGGTATCCGCTGCGAAAAATTCTCTGGCTGGTTAAAACGTGAAGGCTATGGAGAAAGTGTTGGCCAACTACATGGCGGTATTGCCACGTATGCAAAAGACCCTGAAGTAAAAGGTCAACTATGGGATGGGCAAATGTTCGTCTTTGATCGACGTCGCAGTGTACCCATTAATCAGGTTGAGCATGTGATTGTCGGTAAGGATTTCTTCACTGGTGAACCGACAGAACGTTATACAAACTGTGCAAATCCTGAATGCCATAAATTAATGCTTTGCGAGGAAAAGCATGAGGCCTTTTATATGCGCAGCTGTTCAGACGAATGCCGCCGCGCAGAACGTAACTTCTTCGTTGAAAAGAATGGTTGGACAAAAGAGCAGATTGAGGAACAAATCGCTAAAATCGCTGAAGTTCAAAAATCTCCTTTATAATAAAAAAAGAGCATCACCCGCATGTAAAATTTGGGAGATGCTCTTTTTCATGGCTTACCCGAGCGCTTTTCACTTGGACCCGAGCGGTTTCTCGGCTCACCCGAGCGCTTTTCACTTGGACCCGAGCGGTTTCTCGGCTCACCCGAGCGCTTTTCACTTGGACCCAAGCAGTTTCTCGGCTTACCCGAGCGTTTTTCACTTGAACCCGAGCGGTTTTGAGGTTAGTATAAAAAGTGGACACGGAAAACTGAGAGTAGCTATTATAGAAATAACTATTTTAAAGGACGTGTACCGAATGACTAAAAAAATAACACAAGAATATCGTGATTATGTTGTGAAATTAGTAGTAGAAGAAAATCGAAAAGTAACAGAATTATCGTATGAATTAGGGCTTGGGGAATCTTCTATTCATCGCTGGGTAAAAAAGTATCGTGATGCAAAAAAGCAAGAAAATGGCGACGTGAAATATATAACCCCTTCGGAGCTGAAAAAGTTAGAAGCGACTTATGAAAAGAAACTTCGTGACTTAGAAGAGGAGAATGCCATTCTAAAAAAGGCGATGCACATCTTTGCCAAAAACCCGCAGTAGTGTTTGAATTTATTGAAGCGCATAAACGGGAGTTTTCGATTGTAAAGATGTGCCGTGTTCTAAAAGTGTCGACGAGTGGCTATTATAAATGGTTGGCCAAACAGGCAGCACCGATAACTGAAAAAGAAGAATATAAAATGAAAGTCACACAAAAAATTAAACAATCGTTTCATGAAAGCTATGGTACGTATGGCAGCCCGCGAGTCCATAAATATCTGTTGGAATGGGGTTATCCACTTTCACAAAAAACAGTGGCAAACATCATGCGAGTACTGGAATTGTGCGCAACACAGCCGAGAAGCTATGTGACGACAACAGATTCAAATCATGACGCACTAGTATATCCTAATATACTGAACCGCATGTTTTATGTGGAAGAACCAGATCAAGTATGGGTCGCTGATATTACTTATATCCGAACGTTGGAGGGATGGGTGTATTTAGCAAGTATTATGGATCTGTATTCTCGTAAAATTGTAGCGTGGGAAATGGCGGATCATATGAAAGTAGATTTAGTGTTAATAGCTTTGAAAAAAGCGTTCTTAATACGTCGACCAAAAAAGGGACTCATTCATCATTCAGACCGAGGGGCGCAATACTGTTCAACGGAATATATCGAACTTTTAAAAAAGCATGGTTGCAAAATTAGTATGAGTAAAAAAGGTGATCCGTATGACAATGCCTGCATCGAATCGTTTCATGCGACCATAAAAAAAGAAATGATTTATCGCCAAAAATTCCAAACAAAGAAAGCAGCCTTCAAAGCAATAAATAGCTATATTTCAAATTTTTATAATGAACGTAGAAGACATTCGACCCTTGGCTATCGTTCACCGAGCCAATTTGAACGCTTGACGTTACAGAAACACTCAAGTTAATCTCAAAACCGTTTCAAGCGATGGAAGTCAATTGTTCGAGCTCTTTGAACAATTGACTTCCATTGCCCACCAAACGCAGTGCGGTAGCTTTAAAGCTCTCACTTTTTTATGTCCACTTTCTTGACAGAAGACCAGTTTCTCGGCTCACCCGAGCGCTTTTCACTTGGACCTGAGCGGTTTCTCGGCTCACCCGAGCGCTTTTCACTTGGACCTGAGCGATTTCTCGGCTCACCCGAGCGCTTTTCACTTGGACCCGAGCGGTTTCTCGGCTTACCCGAGCGCTTTTCACTTGGACCCGAGCGGTTTCTCGGCTCACCCGAGCGCTTTTCACTTGGACCTGAGCGGTTTCTCGGCTTACCCGAGCGCTTTTCACTTGGACCCGAGCGGTTTCTCGGCTTACCCGAGCGCTTTTCACTTGGACCTGAGCGGTTTCTCGGCTTACCCGAGCGCTTTTCACTTGGACCCGAGCGGTTTCTCGGCTCACCCGAGCGCTTTTCACTTGGACCTGAGCGGTTTCTCGGCTTACCCTAGCGCTTTTCACTTGGACCTGAGCGGTTTGGAGCTTTCTAAATTTCTTTATTCTCCTTTTGCCAAATATCGCCCTACCTGTCGGCCACTAAATAAACAGCCACCAACAAATGTCCCTTCTAAAGCACGGTAACCATGTACACCGCCACCACCAAAGCCACTAACTTCCCCGGCAGCAAATAAACCTGGTACAGGTTGACCATCCATTCCTAACACAGCACCATCCAAATTTGTCTGTAAGCCTCCTAATGTTTTACGCGTTAAAATATTTAATCGTACCGCAATAAGTGGCCAATTTTTTGGATCTAGTATTTTATGGGGCTTCGCAACGCGCACAATTTTATCACCAATATAGTTTCTCGCACCATGAATGGCATTAACCTGTAAGTCCTTTGTAAACTTGTTGTCCATTTCACGATCCCTTGCTAAAATTTGCTCCTTTATTTTTATAAAATCAAGAAGCTCATTGCCCGCCAAATTGTTCATTCCATCAACTAGCTCCTTTAAATCATTAGCAATAACAAAGTCTTCACCATGTTTTTTAAATGCCTGAATTGGGGCAGGTGGACCTGGCAAAACACGTTTCAGAACATCACTAATGCTTTTATTTGTTAAATCAGGATTTTGCTCAGAGCCTGATAGTGCAAATTCTTTTTCAATAATTTTTTCAGTTAAAATAAACCACGAGTAATCATAGCCCGTTTTTTGAATTGCTTCTAACGTACTTAACGTATCAAAGCCTGGAAAATTCGGTGCGCCAAATCGATTGCCCTCCGCATCAAACCATAATGATGAAGGGCCTGGTAAAATTCGAATACCGTGATTTGGCCAAATAGGGTCCCAATTTTTCAAGCCTTCCGTATAATGCCACATGCGGTCTCGATTAACGATACGCCCCCCTGCATGCTCAGTTATTTCTAGCATTCTGCCATCAACAAAAGCAGGTACACCACTAATCATATTTTCAGGTGGTGTGCCAAGTCGCGCTGGCCAATTTTTTCTAACCAAATCAAAATTAGCACCTATTCCACCGCTAGCCACAATAACGGCATCCGCTTCATAAGAAAATTCGCCGATGCCTAGCCTAGAACTTTTTTCACCGCGATTTGCATAACTTTGAGCCAAAACTGTTCCACTAATTCCTTCAATTCTTCCATCTTGTTGAATAAACTCATCTACACGATGCCTTGCTTTAAAATCTATATAACCATCCTTTATGGCCTTTTTCACTTTTTCAGTAAAAGGCTTTACAATGCCAGGACCGGTTCCCCAAACAATATGAAATCTAGGTACTGAATTTCCGTGTCCGCCTGCTAAAGAGCCCCCACGTTCTGCCCAACCGACGATAGGGAAAAACTTAATACCTACAGACTTTAACCATTCATATTTTTCACCAGCTGCAAAATCTACATAAGCTCTGGCCCATTTATGCGCCCACGAATCCTCATCCCCTAAGCGATCGAAGCCAGCCGTCCCTTGCCAATCCTGCCATGCAAGCTCTTTACAATCCTTAATGCCAAGCCTTCTTTGCTCGGGTGTATTCACTAAAAATATACCGCCAAAAGACCAAAATGCCTGTCCCCCCATTGAATTTTCAGGTTCTTGATCTACTAACAAAATTTTTTTCTTTGCATCCGCTAACTCACAGGCAGCTACTAAACCTGCCAGCCCTGCACCGACAATTGCTACATCATACATCATTCTCCCCCCTAAAAATCAATCTTACTTTACTTACATTCTTCTCAAATTGATGGTTTACCTTCTACACTTTGTATTTTTGACGAAAATGTGACAAGAAAAAAATGTTCGCATTCCTCCTCAAAGCAATGAAAGTTTTACTCAAATAATCTATTTAATCCCAATTAATTCCCATATATTTTTCGACCTTTAATATTTATTAAATGCCCATGTAATCTGACTTAACACATATCGGTAGCGCTTTCATTGTCCTCTGTAAAAAGACGAACAATTTAATGTTATAAATATAATAAAGTTCGCTTTTGGTTATTTTCCGGACTACCAAAGTCAAGTTTTTTAATCTTTTTTAGAAATATCGTTGACAAAGGTGAACAATAAGGTTTATGATGTTAACAATTAAATCACACGAAAATATAACGACGGAGACACGCTAGTCGCAAGAAAATCCAAAGAGAGCTGATGGTTGGTGTAAATCAGTGATTTCTACGATAATAGTTCCACTCCTGAATAGATAAGCCGAACACTCCCAAAGTAAGCTTATCCGTCACATGCACGTTACGCATATAGCTAAGACTGCAAGAAATCTTTCACGCAGTGATTAAGGGTGGTACCGCGAACCAATGTTTATTATGCCTTTCGCCCCTTACAACACAATCTTTGTGTTTGTAAGGCGCGGAAGGCTTTTTTTATTATTCTCTTTTCTACAAAGGAGATTTGTATGCTGTAAGATGTACAATCTCTATAAAATTCAGACTGTTTCGTCTATAAAGAACACTAACATTTTTTAATTAAAAGGAGCTAATTACAAATGACTACATTACAAATGACTACTGCAACAAAGGCAATTAACGTATTTATCGCTGACCCACTAAGTGAAGATGGTATTTTCCCACTTCGACAAGAACAAGATTTAGACTTAAATATCATTGTAGACACTGGTCTTGCACCAGAAGAATTAATCGCAAAAATTGCGGATGTAGATGTTTTACTAGTACGTTCTCAAACAACTGTAACACGCGAAGTAATTGAAGCGGCTAAAAACTTAAAACTTATCGGACGTGCTGGTGTAGGTGTGGACAACATTGATCTAACTGCTGCAACTGAGCATGGTATTATCGTTGTAAATGCACCAGACGGTAACACTAACTCTGCTGCTGAGCACACTATTGCCATGATGACTTCACTTGCTCGTCACATCCCACAAGCATTCAATACACTTAAAAACGGTAAATGGGATCGTAAATCTTATGTTGGAGTTGAGCTTAAAAATAAAACTTTAGGTGTTGTAGGCTTCGGTCGTATCGGTGTGGAAGTAGCTTATCGTGCAAAAGGTCAACGCATGAACGTTAGGGCATACGATCCATTTTTAACTGATGAACGCGCTAAAGAGTTAGGCGTAACAAAATCAACAGTTGAAGAAATTTGTGCAGCAGCAGATTTCATTACAGTACACACACCTCTTCTTCCTGAAACACGTAATCTTATTAACAAAGAAAAATTCGCTATGATGAAAGATGGCGTGCGTATCATTAACTGTGCACGTGGCGGTATTATCAATGAGGATGATTTATATGATGCCATCGTAGAAGGTAAAGTAGCAGGTGCTGCTCTTGACGTATTCGTAAGTGAGCCAGCAACGGATCACAAGCTACTTACTTTACCACAAGTCATTGCAACACCTCACTTAGGTGCATCTACAATCGAAGCACAAGAATCTGTAGCTGTTGACGTATCAAACGACATCATTAAATTCTATAAAACAGGTACTGTCACTAACCCAGTGAACATGCCATCTATTCCAAAAGAATTACTTGCACAAGTTGAACCTTTCTTCGAATTAGCTGAAAAACTTGGTTCATTCTTATCTCAACTTACAACTGAGCCTGTGAAAGAAATCAACTTATCTTATGCTGGTGAAGTAGCAAATTATGATGTACGTCCATTAACGTCAAACGCGTTAAAAGGTTTATTATCTAAAAATCACGGTAATCATGTAAATGACGTAAATGCTCGCTATTTATCTGAACGTATCGGCATGAAAATTAATGAGCATAAAACAACAACTGCTAAAGGCTTTACTAGCTTAATTACAATTGAAATTAAAACAGCAAATGAAACACACTCAGTGGCTGGTACATTATTAAACGGTCTAGGTGCACGTATTGTCAAAGTAGAAGATTATGTTGTTGACGTTATTCCACAAGGTCACCTTCTTTACATTAAAAATACTGACAAACCAGGTGCAATCGGCCGCGTAGCAACAAAGCTAGCAGAAAAAGATGTTAACATCGCAACAATGCAAGTTGGTCGTGCACAAGTTGGCGGTACAGCTGTCATGATGCTAACAGTCGATAATGCTGTATCAGAAGAAGATCTAACATTCGTTGCACAGCTTGAAAATATTGATGAAGTAAGAGCGATTAACCTATAATTTTACTTTATAAGCAGGGAGTACAAATACTCTCTGCTTTTTTATTTTTGGGCCAACGGTATCATGCTAACATTGTCGATAAAACCTACTTTTATTGGATAAACTTCAAGAAACAAAAAATGTACTGATCCTATGATTGAATCAGTACATTTTTTTGCCTTATAGCTTATTCACAAGTTCTAATAATGCAGTTAAAGAATCAACCTCATATGTTGGAGTGACTACGCCATTTAGTGTATTGTTTTCACGATTGATCCAAACATTACGCATTCCAACACGAGATGAGCCTAAAATATCAGTATTTAAGTTATCTCCAACCATAATCGCATCGTCCGCCGTAATACCTGCTTTCTCCATGACATACTCGAAAATAGAGGCATCTGGTTTCCCTTTACCAAAGTCCCCAGAAATAATAATATGATCAAAATAAGGCGCGATTTCTGGTGTAATTTCTAGCTTTAAATTTTGTAAACTTGGTGCTCCATTTGTCAGTAGTACGAGTTGATACTTTCCTTTCAGCTTATCTAACACAGCAAAAGTATCTTCATATAAGAATGGGGACACTTTTCGCTCTGCCACAAAACGCTCCCCTAGCTCCGCTCCTAACTGCGCATCATCAATTCCAAGAGCTGCTAAGCCTTTTGTCCACGCTTCTGTACGATAGCCCGGTACAATATTTTTCATTTTTTGGAAGGAATCTGTTGGATCATCGAATGTTCCCCAAAGTCCTTCGAATGGGTTAATACCGATTAACACCGTATAATCATATGTTTCATAGCCTTCATAAAGCGCTCGTGCTTCTTTACGCACAGCCTCCTCTAGCTCAGCCGGATTCACATTATGTATTGTCGCTGCATATTCGCATGTTTTTTCAAATGCTGTTTTGACAGATTTTTTATCCCATAATAACGTATCATCTAAATCAAAAATAATTGTGTTAATTGACATTGTGTCAGCTCCTAGCTCCTATTAATATAATTATTTTAGCATATATTCAAAATATTTAGCATAGCGTTTTATGGTTTTTCCATCGCCAAAACGTAAGGTTGATTTCCGTTCCGGTCGGCGCTTTCCTGGGGGTGTCAGGGCAGCAGATGTTTTCTGTGCGACAGCGAAGCGGTAGCAGATGTTTTCCGTGCGAATGCGAAGCGGCAGCAGATGTTGGTCACGAAGGCGTTATCACAGAACGTTATGCTTTTAGTCTTCGTTCCTTTATTGCGCTCCAAGGTCTCATCGTCGCTAATCCCCAAGGAGTCGCCAGTCGGAACGAAGATCACCTTATAGTAAGTAGCTACGTAAACAAATGTCATCTGGGCCCATTTTGTATATAATTCTCAAACATTTTCTTAGTTTTCATGCGAATAAAATAATAAGGTTCTTGCATTGCCTGCTGAACACTAATATTTTCATCTACTAATGATTCAACAACAGTAAAATACTTGAGTAATTCAGGTTTATCATTTTCATCTATAACCCCAGATAATAAGAAGGTGTGTACATTCGCTAATTTTGCCGCCTTCGCTATCCCTAATGGCGCCTTCCCGTGTAATGTTTGACGATCTGATTTGCCTTCACCTGTAATAATAAACCCGGCACCTTCTAAATGCCTTTTTAGCTGCACGGCTTCGATTACAATATCAATCCCTGCATGAAAACTGCCATTTAAAAAAGCTAGTAATGCAGCGCCCATTCCACCTGCAGCACCTGCCCCTTTGTAGTCGTGCAGTCGAATGTCAAATTGCTTTTCAACAATATCGGCAAATTGTTTTAAACAACTATCAAAATAAGCAATTTGATGCTCCTTCACACCTTTTTGAGGCCCGAAAATAGCTGTTGCCCCTTGCTCTCCAATTAATGGATTATCAACATCACAGGCAATAACAAATTGCGCTTCATTCAATCGAGCATCGAACTGACTAACATCAATTGCTGCTAAATCTAATAATGCCGATACGCTATCAGCAATTAATGTTCTGTCTTCTTTTTTCAATTGCAGTCCTAGTGCTTTTAACATGCCAATACCAGCATCATTTGTAGCACTACCACCAATTCCGATAATAAATTTTCTAAACCCTTTATCAAGAGCAGCCTTGATTAACTGACCAGTCCCATACGTTGATGCCAGCTCAGGATTTTTTTCACTGTCCTGTAATAGCATAATACCGGATGCCTGAGCCATTTCTATAACACATGTTTCATTATCGCCAAGCACACCATACCTCGCTTTAATCTCTCTTCCTAATGGATCAAGCACATATTCAGATATAAATTGACCATCTGTTGAGGCAACAAGTGATTCGAGTGTACCTTCTCCACCGTCTGCAACTGGTAGAATGACTGTTTCAACCGATTGATCAACATCCTTGATGCCCGCCCGCATTGCATTAGCCACCTCGATGGCCGACAAAGTTCCCTTATAGGAATCTGGACTAATAATGACTTTCATTTTATACCTCCACTCATCTATAATTCAGACTATTAACATCCCTGAGGTTTTATCGGAATGTTTTTTTATTTTATCGGAACATTGTGTAGATTTATCGGAATGTTTTCCAATTTTATCGGAACATTATCCTGATTTATCGGAATAAAAGAAGGCAATCTGAACACCACCTCAGATTGCCATCACTTTTATGCCTTATATAATTCATCTAAAAACTCGAGTTTTTTTCCGATTGCCTCTTCAAACGTCATGATGTAGGCAGCAGGGTCCTTTGGATTATGGAACTGCGTAATTTTCCCTGTTTCGGGATGAACAAATTTAGAGGAGGCTCCACAGCCAATCCCTAAAATTGTCTGCACTTCTTCCATTATGACAATATTATAGATGCTTTCTTCGCCAGCTTTACTGTAGCCGACGTTTTCTAAATTACCTAAAATATTTTTTTGACGATATAAATAGTACGGTACATAATCATTTTCCTTCGTCCATACTTGTGCCATATGCATCATTTGAGCAACAGTATCGCGGTCGGCTACCTTGTATTTATCCTTGTTACGTGTCATTTCTGATGCACGCTTAAATGACAATGTGTGTACCGTTAGCGATTCTGGCTGCATTTTTGCAGATTCCTCTAAAGAATGCTGGAACTCCTCAATCCCTTCATTCGGTAAGCCAATAATTAAATCCATATTTATATTATTCATACCAGATTCACGTGCTAGCCAAAACTTATCAATCGTTTCCTGTACCGTATGATGACGACCAATTGCTTTAAGCGTTTCATCAGTATAAGATTGCGGATTAACACTTATTCGGTCAATGCCCCATTTTTTTAATACTTCCAGTTTTTCAGGCGTAATCGTATCAGGTCTGCCCGCTTCAACTGTCACTTCACGAATTGTTTCAGGATGAGGGAACGACTCATACATCGTTTGATACAACGCATCCATTTCATCAGCTTCTATAGATGTCGGCGTACCACCACCCCAATAAATGGATGTGATTTTCATGTCATTATCCTTCAGCCATTTTCCCATTTCTCGTAATTCAATATGCAGCCCATCTAAAAATGTAGCGACACGCCCTTGCTTTCGGTTGCTACCAATCGCATAGGCTGGAAAAGTGCAATAAGCACATTTAGTCGGGCAGAAAGGAATACCGATATAGATACTTATTTCTTTTCCGATTTCATCAATATCAGGAATCGTCACTAACTGACGATCAACTATTTCTTTTAGTAGCGCTACTTTTTCCTCTGACAGACGGAAATCACGAATAAGGATTTCAGCAATTTCTTCTTCACTCTTCCCGGCCTTTCGGAATTTATGGTAAAGCTTAGTTGGACGCACACCCGTTAAAATTCCCCATTGCTGATGCATTCCCGTATGTTGCTCGAGCACATCTAAAAATACGTGTGACAAAGCACGCTTCATACGAATATTTAGCTCACGACCTTCAGCATCAGTATCGTATTGAATACGGTAATCATTCGTATAACGTTTAGCGTCTACCTCAAGCACAGCTTTTGTAGAAATTGAAGAATCATCCCCAACGTTATATTCAAATGACACTGCCATATCTGTTCCTTCAGACTCTACTTTTAGTTTGGAATCCTCAAAAAATAAATTCGCTATATGATTTAATACGCGAATCCAATCCTCAGGATATTTTTGATCTATGTGAATAATTTTCATTTTCTTCGCTCTCTTCTCTCAAAATTACAGTATCAATAGTTTAACAAATTTTTATAACTTTAAGCAAAGCTACAAGTGCAAGTTTTAAATGACAGAAAATTCAGTTTTATAATGGATTTTATTCATCTTACATAAAGAAAAAATAGTATGCCAGAAATAATCTTCTAGCATACTATTTTAAGTTGAGACAAGTTCAAAAATTATTTTAAATATTCCTCTACAAATTCAACGGGCACATATGTTTTATTCGCTTCTAACAAAGCGGGTGCCGCATTAAGTGGGCGTAATGCTTTGTTAAAACCAAACGTTTTCTCTCCACGAGTAAGTGTGTAAGATACATTACCTTTTGATACTATTGCACCTTTTCCCGTTGACTCTACTGTATAGCCGAGTTTTTCCGCAATCAAACGCAATGGAACCATCTTTGTTCCATCTACCTCATAAGAATCCTTTGCGATTATGGCTGCTATTTCCTCTTCAACAGTATTTTCTGATGCATTTTCAGACTCGTTATCGAGAACAATTACTTTTGAAGGCGTTGTTTGAGCTGGGATACTTCTTGTTGAAACTGTATAGAAAACAACTAAGTGTTTCTCCGCTAAATCTTTAGCTTCAACTTTCTCCCCCTTCTCATTTAAAAGCTCAGTATTTTCACCAATGTTTAATTTTAAAACATCATAAGTGTTTGTTAAGTTTTCAAAGAAGTAATCAACTTCAACAAAGCCAGCTGCCTCCGTTTCAACAATGACAACATCAGGGTCGAATTGTGGTGGATAAATTAATTTTTGTGGCTTGTTTGCAAATGTATAAGCTACGACTTTATCGCCCTCTTTAAGTTCCACTTTTTTACCTGTGTTATCGAAAACAAGTGTATCTTTTGTTATCTCTAAAATATTTGTTTGATCGCCATCTTTTACTGTGAAATATGTAATGTTTTCACCTGCATCGACTTTCTCAACTGTTCCACGTGTATTGTTGAAAATGTGAACAGGATCAATTTGAATTTGAGAACTTTGTTGCTCCGCCTCTGTAGATTTTTCATTTGCAGATGCGACTGGTACTACTACACTTCCAAATAATAACGCTGTCATGGCTGCAGGTGCGAATTTTTTCATGTTCATATTATCTCTCCTTATTATTGGGTTCAAAGTAGTAGTAGTTTTAGGATGGAAAAAGTTTCATTGGAATAGGGAAATTTATGATGGTGTTTATTTACATATCAAAGGAATTCATAATAATAAGTTAAAACCACCAGGACAAGTGTGAACTGGTGGTTTCATTTTGATTGTCTGTCGCCCATTCTTACTCCTTTACAATTTCCTTTAATCCTGTGATATCTATCCCGTTTAAGGCTTGAGTTGCCAGGCGATCTGCTTCAGAATTTTCTTTACGTGATATGAGCATGTACTCCGGTTGAATATTAAGTTCCTCTAGCTTTGCATCAATTTTATCTGCCCAGCTAGATAAATCCTTTTCAAGTGCTGGCCATTCCCCACTCAATTGATTGATAACTACTTGGGAATCACCAGTGAAACAAACAGGCAAATGATGAACGTTCAATAGTTCAAGCTCCACTAATCCTAAATAAAGCGCAGCATATTCTGCCTCATTATTCGATTTAAGCACTGACGAAAAGGAATTTTGTCTTAATCGATATGGCTTGCCATTTTGCTCATAATAAATAGCAACGCCTAATCCCGATTGTTTTGTTGCAAGATCAAAACCGCCATCAAAATAGACTGTAATATTGTGTGGCTCCGTGTCAATTTCTTTTAAATATGCCTTTAATTCCTTTAGGGACCAACTTGTATCCTGTCGATCAATACACTGTAGTGACTTTACTCTCCCTGTTCGCTCCATGTCCTCTGCTAGTAGTAATGCTTTAGCTGCTGGCATTTCTTCTGAACGTAATACTGTTTCTGCACCTTTTGGCGTTTTATAAATCCATTCAATGATTACATGCATAGTATAACCTCCAATAATATTGAGCGCATAAAGTGAAAACGTGCTCCGGCTTGCGGAAACACGTTTTTCTTCTTACTTGTTATATGTGCAACTATTAGTATATTTATTCCTAAGAGAACTATTTGCTCAGAATCGCTCGCTGATAAAGTATTCACTTGCGCTATTTCGCAGGGGGAATTTGGTTTTTCGCCGCTTGGGTGTTCGGTTCCGCCGCTAAAATCTGGGTTTCCACCGCTTGGGCGTTCGGTTCCGCCGCTAAAACCTGGGGTTCCGCCGCTTGGATGCTCGGTTCCGCCGCTAAAACCTGGGTTTCCGCCGCTTGGGCGTTCGGTTCCGCCGCTAAAACCTGGGGTTCCGCCGCTTGAGAGCTCGATTGCGCCGCTAAAACCTGGACTTCCGCCGCTTGGATGCTCGGTTCCGCCGCTAAAACCTGGACTTCCGCCGCTTGGGCGTTCGGTCCCGCCGCTTAACCTGGACTTCCGCCGCTTGGACGCTCAATTCCGCCGCTAAAATCTGGGGTTCCGCCGCTTAAGCGCTCGATTCCGCCGCTAAAACCTGGGTTTGCGCCGCTTAGGCGCTCAATTCCGCCGCTAAAATCGGGGGTTCCGCCGCTTGGATGCTCGGTTTTGCCGCTAAAATTTTATTATAAAAACGCTGTTAAAATTCTTCATACAATGCTTGTATAGGTTTTACTAAAATGCGGTTTACCTCTTCAATTAGCTTACTTAACTGCATTTCTGATTCAATCATTTTGGTAATTTTTTCATTTTGTTGAGCTAGCTGTGCTGTTTTTTGCGCATAGATTAGCTCATCTTCCAGTAAATCCTCGCCAGCTAATTGCTTTTGTTGTAAATCCATTTGAATCTTACGGAAATTTTTGAATAGATTCAATGCCGCTTCATCTTCCTTAACAACTGCCACCGCTTCTTTCAAAGCTTGAAATTCAGGTGTTTTACGGAAAGTAGCCTCTAACGTATTAATGTCATTGTAAATATTAATCATAAACATATTTCTCCTTTTTAAATAAAGTAAACAATTAACCCTTGCACAATCCCAATCAATCCACCAAGAACTGCACCAAGTACTGTAATCATTTTAAACTCACGTTTTGAAATACCTAATACAAGCTCTTCTAATTTCGATACTGGGAAAGAATCAACCTGCTCACGTACTACTTCTTGTAGATTTAAGCGTTCCAAAACATCTTCTAGTTTTTCTTCAGCTTTTACAAAAGCTTTTTCGATAACTTGTGGAATTATTGTTTCCTTCATCCATGAATTTCCTTCTGGCCAGTAATGCGAAATTGGCTGATTCAAGCGCTCTTCAACTGCTAATTGTTCTTTTACATAAGTTTGCAATTTCGATAATATCGGTTCAAAGTGAACATCCTGTAAGAAATCCATCGCTGGGCGCTCTTTTAATTTCTCCCATTCTTGTGTAAAAATTTTCGTTAATAAAGCTGAAGTTCCTGGTCCTTGCAAAAATTTCACAAGCTCACGCTGAACCTTTGCCACGAGCGAAGAAGAATCACCTAAAAACATATTAATCATTCCGCCAAGCGATCCTTTTGACGATAAAAAGTCATCGATCATCGCCTTAATCGTCATTTCGCCCTCAGGTGATAAAAAATAATCCTCACCCTTTTCTAAAATATGACCAACCGCTACTGGAATCTTTGCATCAATTGCATTTTGAATATCTGCTGATAGTAGTGTACGAATTGATTTCGTTGATAGTGTATTCTTAACTGATTCAAATTGTCCCTCGACAATTGCTTCAACCTTTTGTTCAATTGTTGCTGACATATTGGAAAATCCAGCTAATGTTAGCCAATCCTGAATCGTTTTATCATTTGTAAAGATCGTTTCTTCGACCTTTGTCTGTACAAACTGTTCAACCTTTTCCTGAATATCCTTTGAGAAAAATTTCTTTCTAAAGGTTTCAGGTGTTAATAAATAATTTACAACCGTAAGTCCAAGTTGCTTCGCTAATTCGTCACGTCGCTTTGGAATAAGACCTGGTGTAAAAGGGACTCGCCAATTTTTAATATATATAGCTTCATGTGGTCGGAAAAGCATTTTAATGGCTAGATGATTCGTTATACCACCGATTGCAGCTCCAATGACTGCCATAAATATTAATGTCACTAGAAAATTATCCATTAGTATCCTCTCATTTCAATTGTATTCACTTTTGGCGTATTTTGTCGCCTAATGCACTCATTATAGCAGAGCAATGATTTTCGACGAAAGAAATATCTCTACTTAATTATGTCTAAACATATACATCTCTACTCATGCCGTGTTCTCTAAAGTGATTAGTTGCAAAATTCCTACTATACTTGAATAATAAAACTACATATATAAGAAAAGGGGTTTGGTTATGATTCAGCATTTCAGCTTTAAGCCTTTATTTGAAAATTCTCAGCTCCCAGGTTGGTCTATTTCATTCTTTTATCAACGAGAACGTTATACAGCAGAATACTTAAAAGATGGCGTTATACAATGGAATGGAGCTATCCCTCCAAACGAAGAGGATGTAAAAAAAATGATTCATGAGCTAATGTTGTACCATGTTTACGAATGATCATTTCACCTTGGCGTAATTGTAGCTGTCGCTTCGCTTTAGCATAGATAATAAATGCGTCTGGAGGATATATTTTCATTCAGTAGGTGTTTAGACTTCTCACAATCTTCAATTGTAGAGTCTTCTGCCGAATGAATATAAAAGTAATATTTTCCTGCACTCTCACTGTATAAATACACCTATTTTATACTATTTTCTGCATTGCTATTATCTTAAAATTGTTTAAGTATATTGAAATTCCCTTATTATTCTTATACCATTTATGTTATTAAGTATTAAATGTTTTTTTATGCAGGGGGCAATTTCAATGAGTAAAGTCACTCTTTCGGATGACTTAAACAGTTATAATTCAAAAGCATTAATTCGTGCAAAAGTAAAAGAAGTTTTTTCTGAATTTTCGGCTAAAATTTTCGAGTTAGTAAATGAAGCTGATACTATTGATAGTAAAAAATTTGAGGTTCTTTCTGGCTTTAAAAGTGATTTTTACAATGAATATTGTAGTCAATTAAAAGCCTTTTTCAATTCATCAGCAAGTACTCTAGGTAAAAGACCTGTTAAGAATATGTATTTAACGTATAGCGGCAAAAATTATATTTTTACACAGCAAGGTATAACAGAAAAAGCACCTGTTACAATTTCACTTTACTCAGGTGAAATACCGTTAAAAGAAACGCTATACGATGTGGAAAAAGCGTGCTTGAAATTACGTTTTCAACAAAATTAATAATTTAAACAGAAGGAGCCACCTCATACGAAATGAGATGGCTCCTTGTTGCTATTAAAATAATTCATTTAAAAAAATCTGCAAGTAAAGCTCTCTTGAGATTTTTGACGTGTCGTTTTATATGAGATGCAAATGCTTCCTTCTCTAAACAAACTATCTTCTTTGCTCCATTAAAGTTAGCATAACGGATTTTTATTTTCAATCATTTGGTGTTTGAAAATATTATTTTTTTCCCTATTTACGGATTGAAAATCAAGTGAAAAAATTGTTGTCAATATTTGTGTTTTCCTTTTAAATATTTTATGATTGATTCATCCAACAATTTTTTAAATCATAGGAGGTGTACACTTTGTTTACTTCCCTCATTCGGGCGGGAACAAAGGAATTATTTGGACGGAGACATATTGGAAATAACCATAAGGTTGGCGGCATTCGCCCTACTAATAATAATGACAGGATTTTTCGTTGCAACTGAATTTGCAATCGTTAAAGTAAGGACTACACGCATTGACCAATTACTTGCTGAAGGAAATAAAAAAGCAAAAAATGCAAAACGTGTTGTTTCAGATTTAGATGAATACTTATCTGCATGTCAGTTAGGTATTACTATCACTGCTTTATTTCTAGGTTGGCTTGGTGAGCCTACATTTAAGATTATTTTGAATCCAGTGTTTGAATTTCTAAATTTGAGTGATAGCTTTACATCTGTCCTTTCATTTATTCTTGCATTCTCAATTGTAACGTTTATGCATGTTGTTATGGGGGAATTGGCGCCAAAAACATTAGCCATCCAAAAAGCAGAATTTGTCACATTAAATCTTTCTGGCCCATTAATTTTATTCCACAACATTACTTATCCAATCATTAAGCTTTTGAACGGATCTGCACGTGCTTTAACTGGTCTTTTCGGCTTAAAAATGATGTCAGAATCAGAAGTAGCGCACACTGAAGAAGAGTTGCGTATGATTTTGTCGGATAGTTTAAAAGGTGGAGAAATTAATAATGCAGAATATGAATATGTTAACAGTATTTTTGAATTCTCTGATCGCCTTGCGAAAGAAATCATGGTCCCACGTACTGAAATCGTCGGAATTGAAAAAGAACTAACGATTAAAGAAGTTTTCGATCTAATGGGTGTTGAGCAATATACTCGTTACCCAATTATCGATGGTGACAAGGACCATATTATCGGCTTAGTCAATATGAAGCACTTATTAACTGCTTACATTAAAAACCCAGCAAATGGCGATAAACTAGTGATTGACTATATGCAGCCGATTATTCGCGTTATGGAAACGACACAAATTAATGATTTGCTACTAAAAATACAGCGTGAACGTATTCATATGGCCATTTTAATGGATGAATATGGCGGAACATCTGGTCTAGTTACGATTGAAGATATTATCGAGGAAATTGTCGGCGACATTCAAGATGAATTCGATGAAGATGAAATCCCAGAGGTTCAGGAAATTGCAGAAAATCATTTTATTTTAGATGCAAAGATGCTACTAGAAAATGTTAATGATATGCTAGGTACTGACATAGAAGATGATGATATTGATACAATTGGCGGTTGGTTCATGACAAAACGCTTTGATGCGGTCGAAGGAGACAGTATCGAAGAGCAAGGTTATAAATTTATCGCAAAAGAATTAGATGCCCACCATATTCTATACTTAGAAGTTCTGAAATCACCTGAACGTGATTTATCAAATGAAAACGATGAAGACTAAAAATCCGCCAGAGGACGTAACGTTCTTAGACTGAGTTCCTCTATTTCAGCGGATGTTTGGACTCCTGATAAAATAAGTGAATTTGCCTTGTCGTATTTGCCGTGTTACTATGAAATCATGCTTATATGATACAGGCTATAAAAATGGTGTTTAGCTCACAACCTATAATGGTGGGAGCTTCTATTGAAATAAAGTTAATAATACGCGAAAAACGACTCCCTTACACTGAGAAGGGAGTCGTTTTATAATGCCCGAAAGTTTTGCAAGGAGGAAACAAATTGGAGCTCTATACAAACTTACGTCAAGGGGAAAAAGGTGCTTGGTTATCAATCGGTACATATTTAATATTGAGTTCAGTAAAGCTAACGATTGGCTATATTGGGACATCGGAAGCACTAAAAGCAGATGGATTGAATAATACCACTGATATTATCGCCTCCATTGCTGTACTCGTCGGATTGCGAATTGCCCAAATACCACCTGACTCTAATCATCAATACGGTCATTTACGTGCAGAAACCGTTGCGTCACTTGTTGCATCGTTTATTATGCTAGTCGTTGGCTTACAGGTACTTTTTAATTCGATCAAAAGCCTCTGGGAGCCAACTGGCACAGAACCATCACTCTTAACAGCCTATGTGGCAATCGGTAGTGCAGTAGTGATGTATATTGTCTATCGCTATAATTTGGCATTATCCAAAAAAATAAAAAGCGCTGCTGTTAAAGCGGCCGCCTATGATAATCGTTCGGATGCCCTTGTAAGTATAGGTACAGCAATCGGGATTTTTGGAGCAATTTTCGGTTTTCCTATTATCGATACATTAACAGCACTGCTCGTTGCACTTATTATTATTAAAACAGCTGTAGAGATTTTTTGGGAAGCTGTTCAAAGTCTTACAGATGCTTTTGATATTGACGAAGTCGAAACATTATCTGTATTAATACGTAATGTTGACGATGTTATCGAGCTTTTGGATTTCAAAGGCCGCTCACATGGCAATATGTACTTTATAGACGTAACTGTTACAGTTGATCCTTACTTAAATGTTTTTGAAAGCCACCGTATCACTGAAGATATTGAAAAAACTGTAATGAGAGAATGTCCATTTTGCCAGGTTCTTGTGCATATAGAACCACATACTGAAGTAATTCCTCCAGCTAATGACAACAAGTCTCCTACCAAATGATTGGTAAGAGACTTGTTTTATTATTTAATCGCAATATAAATATCGACCTGAGCTTCTTGTGGGTTGGAGCATCGTTCATCGTACAGTTCGAAGTCACCGGTATATGTTCGTTCTACCTCTGAGTTTGCAAACCAAGCCCAGACATTCTGCCATGCTTTCACGACAACTTCTTCAAATGGACCTTTTTCAGAAGTAAATACTAAATATTTGGCAGCTGGCACTGTTTTTACGACCATACCCTCTGGAACTTCATCAGCAGCTACTACTTCCATTCCAAGTGTAATTGAATACTCTCCATTAACATCCGTTTCATAGTCAGAATAAAGACCGTACGTTATTTTATTTACTTGATTAGGTATTTGTCCCACAACATTTTGCTGATAAAAATCCGTCCATAATTGTGGGATTTTTGCTTGAGAAGTTATTTCATTCGCATTACTTGTTCGCGCTGAGATTCCTACGATTTGAAATGATTCTTTATTCATGACAACTGGTACTTTTATGTCATGCTTTCTCCATCGCTTTAAGTTTGGTAAAAAAGGAGACAACATTTGGCGCGCTTCTTCCTCCGCCATTCCATCTTCTTTTAAATGTGGTACACAAACTGCGATCATTTCTTCTACTGTCAGATGTGGCTGCTTGAACTCTCCTAGTTCATAACAATATGTGCAATAATCCTGACTTTTGTGTCCTTCTTTTTCTGTACCAAGTAATGACTCATCCACTAATGGCATTCCACAGCTTTGACAATAACTTTGCATCATTAAATCCACCCTTCGTTCTATTTGTTTTGACTATAACAAAGGAAACCTGACATCTGTATGTCATCAATTGTATGGAAATTAATTTTTTTTATATAATTGCACAATTTCCTGTGCTCGTTTTTGCACAACCTCACTTATATGAGGTGGCTCTAATACTTTTACTCGGTGGCCAAAACTAAGAAGAAAGCCATATAGCCATTCATCCTCAGGCAATGAAATTTTTATAGTGGAACTCTCATGATCTACATGCTCAGCGCCAAATGATTCTTCTACTAATGTTGTTATTGCGGAATCAAAAGACAACGTAAGGTTTACTACATTTTGAGGGCGATGCCATTCTTTATCCCATGGGAGTTCGGACAAGTTAACTTCTTTACGCTGGAAGGTCGTCATCTCTTCTTTTAAATTCTTCATCCTCGAAATTTTAAATAAGCGAAAATCTTCTCTCCATGTGCAATAGCCGTAAACATACCAAACCTTCCCTTTTTGGACTAACGTGTGCGGCTCCAATAATCGATTTGTTATGTGACCATGTGTAGTGGAATAGGTGAAACTTACACAATGTGCCTGTTCAATTGCTTTTTTTAATAATGTAATCTGATCCTTAAAAATAACATTTGGTCCCCATGGGCTTAGGTCAATAAATAGTTGGTCAATCGATTGTTTTATTTTCTCATCAGCAACACTCGTTAATTTTTCAAGCACTGCTTCGGCATGTGAATCTTCATATGTTGTTAGTGCACTTTTGATAGCAATAGAAAGTGACGTAAGCTCATCCTTCGTCAACACCTGCTTATCGACACGATAGCCATCAATTAAACTAATCCCTCCATTAACACCCTGTTGACTAATGACAGGAACCCCAGCACAGCTCAGCGTTTCGATATCTCGGTAAATAGTACGGACTGACACATTAAATAAATCGGCTAGCTCCTGGGCCGTCACCTTTTTACGATTTATTAAAATCATCGTCATCGTTAAAAGACGCTCTACTTTCATCTTTGTGCTCCTTCCTTTATTTTTCTATGTTTATGGCTCTTCACCAAAACGTGTGGTTGATTTCAGTTCCGACTGGGCGCTTTGTAGCTGACGCTTCGCTTTCGCACAGAGCAAAGCTTCCTGGGGGCGTCCGATGAGCCGCTTCACTCGCGTTGCTCGCTCCAGGGTCTCATCTGTGACGCTGATCCCCAAGGAGTCGCCCAGTCGGAACGAAGATCAACCTATATGGCATACGTTTTAAGAAATGTCATCCACAACTTTTGGTGATGAGCCATGTTTATTACTTTTTACAGATGTGGTGATTAACCATTTTTACACATACGAAGAGGCTGATTTCCCCTACTCGCTTTGTCGCTGCCGCTTCGCTTTCGCGCAGATAAAACATTTGTTGCTGACGGTTCGCTTTCACGCAGAGCAAGGCTTCCTGCAGGCGTCGAGTAGCCCTACGCTCCAATTAGTTGAAATGGAAATATATTAGCAAAATAGTGGTAAAAAATCCTTTTATCGCTCAATAATAAACCTATTTTTTCCCTAATCAACATGCCTGTACTTTTTAATTACTAATTCTCTATCTATTTTAAGTACTTTTTGCGTTTTATGTAATAGTAAGGCTCAACACCGTGTAGTTGATTTCCACTCTGACTGGGCGCTTCGTTGCAGGGTCTCATGTCATCCACAAAAAACGACGGGCCGCTACACTTTGTAGGAACTCGCCGTTTACTTATTTTTTATATTTATTCATTAACTTTTATACACCACTGCCCTCTGTCAGCCCGTGCTTCACAGCATAAAGAGCCGCCTGAGTACGATCCTGTACTTGTAGCTTCGTGAAAATATTAGAAATATGGGTTTTCACTGTTTTTTCTGTAACGAATAAAGAGGACGCAATTTCTCGATTACTTTTGCCTTTTGTGAGCTCTGCTAGCACATCTTGTTCACGAGGTGTTAGTGGGTTTAAAATATGAGGTGCATTTTTAGATTCTTGACGGTCCATTTCAAGAGTCGTTGTTGCTTCTGGATGTAATGTATTTTCGCCTCGCATAATACGACGAATAGACAATACCAATTCATCAGGTTCAATATCTTTCAACTGATAGCCTGCTGCTCCAGCCTCCATAGCTGGCACCACATGATCACGGTCTGAAAAGCTTGTAAGCATCAAAATTTCTATTTTCGGAAACTTAGCTTTAATACGCTTCGTTGCCTGAATACCGTCCAGTTCAGGCATTACTAAGTCCATGAGTATAATATCTGGCTGTATACTTTCTGCTAAAGCCACTGCCTCCAGTCCATTTTTTGCTTCTCCTACAACTTCAATATCTTTCTGTGTTTTTAAGAAAAATAATAATCCACGACGCACAACATGATGGTCGTCAGCGATTAATACACGTATCATTCTCTTTCCCCCTTAATATGGTAAGCGGATTAACAGCTCTGTTCCTCTTCCCAATTCACTCACCCAGTCAGCTTTGCCACCAACTGATTTTGCACGATCCTTTATTGATTGCAAGCCCATCGAAAGTAGCTTATTGTTGTTATCGATGACGAAGCCTCGTCCCTCATCGCGAATAACGAGTAAAATATCTGTAGAAGTGACCGTAATATAAAGTGCCGCTTCCAGCACACCCGCATGACGACGAACATTATTAAGTGCTTCTTGAGCTACCCGAAATAATGTTTCTTCGATACGTGATGGGAATTGCAGTACACCTGAGACTGTTACATGAAGCTTCAAGCCAAGCATTTCAGCATACACTTTTATCGCTTCAAGCAAACCATTTTCTAACCCTTTTGGACGAAGTTGCCAAATAAGAGCGCGCATTTCTGTTAAAGCATCCTGTGTTAAATGCTGAATCTCTTTAAATGTTTCCTTAACATCACAATCATTCGACATTTCAATACCAGCTCTCGCAGTTAAAGTAACTGAGAACAATAACTGGTTTACAGAATCATGTAAATCTCTAGCTAGACGGTTACGCTCCTTTACAAGTGCCATTTCTTGCTCCTGCTTTGTCAGCACAATTCGCTTAATAGCTGACCCCATCTGAAATGCAACCGATTCAAGTAATGCTAGCTCCTCCTCTGAAAAACGAACGGTATCCTTTGATGCAACATTTAAGACCCCAAAACGCTCTTGTCCCGATTGAAGTGGCACTGTTGCATGGTGTGTAATGCCTGCATGATCGCCAACATTTGCTGCAATTGCACTTTCAATTCGTTGACATTCAATAATATTAGAAGCTTTTTTTAATTCCTCATTACGATAGCGGGAAACACACCAACAGCCTCCCTTTTTTAAATAATGGCAATTATTAAACTCCAATGCCTCTGGTAAATTTTCATGAACAACGAGCTCTGACCGCCCTTTTTCATCAATAAAAAAAATCCAGCCTGTTTCAAAATTTGTGCCATTTAAAAATTTCACAAGTGCTCCCTTTAACATCGTTACTATTTCAGTTTCTTCATTTAATAACTCGGCAATCTCTTTTAAGATACTAATATTCGAATGCTCATTTTCCCTCACAAAAACACCTCATCTTTGGCATTACTAATTTTAATGATAACATTTCAAAGTCTGGAACGTCTGCCTTAGCCATTCATACTTTAGACTGAAATTCATTTGAAAAGTATTTGGTTTATCTTGTTAAGATAATTTACTTCTAAAACTAGAACAACTATAATCGAACAAGTACATGGTTATAATAAGGGGAGAATTTATATGTCTAAAAAAGAGGAAAATGGCTTACTATTTATTTGGATTGTCTCTGTCGTTGCAACACTAGGCTCCTTATACTTTTCTGAAATTCGTCATTATGAGCCTTGTAAAATGTGTTGGGTCCAACGAGTTTTCATGTATCCAATCGTCATTATGACAACTATTGCCTTTATTCAAAAAAATGCACGTATTGCTGTAACAACTGCTGTTTTTGCTATTATGGGTGGCAGTGTATCACTATACCATTATGGAATACAAAAGCTTAGTTTTTTAGCTGAAACTGCCCCTGCTTGTGGTGCTGTTTCATGTACAGGACAATATATTAACTGGTTAGGCTTTATTACAATCCCATTTTTAGCGCTAACTGCATTTATTTTAATTGCAGGGACAAGCTTCTATTTAATGAAGGCTGCTAAAACAGCAAATTAATTAAGAGACCGTGTTCTACACTAGGAATACGGTCTTTTCTACGGAGGAAGATATATGTTTCATTATGAAATAAACACTAATAATTTGACAGTCGAGGAGCTATTACGCAATCATTGGCGACTCGGTAAAAAGCTAGTTCATGAATTGCGAATGGCGAAGGCTATCACAACAGTTGACGGAGAGCCTATTCAATGGAAAGACCCATTACAGGCAGGAACTATTATAAAATTTACATTTCCGATTCCGCCATCTAATTATCAACCGACTCCGGTTTGTGCTATAGATGTCGTCTATGAGGATGATCATTGCTTGATCGTTTCTAAACCAAAAGGTATGTCAACTCATCCAAATGATGCACGTGATACCCATACTTGTATGAATCATGTTATGGCACATATTAAAGAGCAGGGTGGCACTTATGCAGAGCATGTCCATCGATTAGATAGAGGGACACAAGGGTTGTTACTTGTAGCAAAGCATCCACTGGCTAAGTCAATTTTTGATCGCATGATTGAGGAAAAATCCATCATTCGAACTTACGCAGCAGAAGTACAAGGAAATATCCGTTCTTCATCAGGCACAATCGCCGAATCTATCGGAAAAGACCGACACCACGCAACAAGACGTGTTGTTTCAAAAACTGGACAGCATGCAGTAACACACTATGAGGTTGTAGCTCGCTATAAAAATTCTTGTGTTGTTCACCTAATTCTAGAAACGGGTAGAACACATCAAATTCGTGTACATTTAGCACATATCGGTCATCCGATTATCGGTGATACAATGTACGGAGCACGAGAAACAGCAAGTGGTGACTATGAGCTCCATGCTATTCAATTGGAATTCGAGCATCCATTTTTAAATAAACAAATCGTTGTAAAGGATCAACAGTAATTATCGCACTGCACTTCCCATTGTTGGACATTAGCTAACAATTGGGGGTGCAGTTTTTTTATGACTTTAGTTTAAGTATATTTACTTAAAATTCTAAAAAAGTATAAATATATTATTCGGCATTTTTTTCATCTGTTTTTTACAGTAATTTTAATATACATTTCCATTATTGGTAATGACGGCGAATTTCTTTCATGATAGAATTAAACTAAATTGTCAGTCATCTGACTATATGAGGAGGAATTCATTAATGAAATGGGTTAAAAGTATTGCAGCAACAACTCTAGCTGCGAGTTTACTAGCTACACCCGGTTTTGCCGCATATGCAGCGGAGACAGCACCAAAACCAACAACTACGAAAGACGATTTCAAATTAACAGTTCTACACTCAAATGACACGCATGCACACGTTGAAGCTGCTCCACAGCGTGCTACAAAAGTAAAAGAACTTCGTGCTGCAAATCCAAACTCACTTCTTTTGGATGCTGGTGATGTTTTCTCTGGTACTTTATACTTCAATGAGTTTACTGGAGAAACTGATATGAAGTTAATGAACTTAATGGGTTACGATGCAATGACTTTCGGTAACCATGAGTTCGATTTAGGATCAAGCCCAGAAGGACATGCTGCACTTGCGAAATTCGTTAAAGGAGCAGAATTCCCACTAGTAGGTGCAAACTTAGATTTTTCAAAGGATCCTTTATTTGATGGCTTACAATTCAAAACAGTCACTAAAGACTTCCAAAAAGGTAAAATTTATAACGGTATTATTAAAGAAATTGATGGAGAAAAAGTAGGTATTTTCGGGCTTACAACAGAAGAAACACCTTCGATTTCAAGTGTTGCTAACGTTCAATTTGCAAACTATATCGATTCTGCGAAAAAAGCAGTAGCAGATTTTGAAAAACAAGGTGTTAATAAAATTATTGCACTAAATCATTTAGGCTTCGATGATTCAAAAGATTTCGATAACGATCAATTACTAGCTGCAGCTGTAGAAGGTATTGATGTTATCGTTGGTGGTCACACACATACAAAATTAGAAAAGCCTGTAAAAGCAGAAACACCATTCAAGGATCCTACAATTATCGTTCAAACAGGTCAATATAGCGAGAATTTAGGTGAACTTGATTTAACTTTCAACGATAATGGTGCAGTTGTTGACTACATCGGTCAATTACATCCTTTAACTGATAAAGAAAAGCCTGTACAACCTGACGCTGAGGCTACAGCACTTTTAGCACCATATAAAGAACAAATTACAAAAATCTTAAATCAATCAACAGGCAATACAGCTGTTTCTAAACTAAATGGCGGTCGTAATCTTTGGGGCGTTCGCGCTGGTGAAACAAATCTTGGTAACTTAATTGCTGATGGTATGCTTGCTGGTGCAAAGAAAATTGATCCAGAAGTACAATTTGCATTCCAAAACGGTGGTGGTATCCGCTCAAGTATTGATGCAGGAGATATCACTGTTGGTGAAGTCATGACAGTAATGCCATTCGGTAATGCTCTTGCTATCGTAAAATTAACAGGTGCTGAAATCTACGAAATTGTAGAACATAGTGTGAAAGAATTCCCGAAAGAATCTGGTGGATTCCTACACTTCTCAGGTTTACAAGTAGAGTTTGATGGTAAAGCACCAGCTGGTAAACGTGTAAAATCTATTAAATTAAATGGTAAAGAGCTAGATAAAGCTGCAAACTATAAAGCTGCAACAAATACATTCACTGCTAAAGGTGGAGACGGTTACGAAACACTGAAAAAAGCTTATGCTGACGGTCGTGTAAGTGAACCTGGTACGATTGACTATGAAATGTTTATCCAACATTTAGATACACTGAAAAAAGTTGATCCAAAAGTAGAAGGACGTATTATTGCAACAATTCCATTTACAGATATTGCAAAAGGCTCAGAAACAGAAGGCTATGTTCGTGATCTTTATTACCGTGATTTAACAAAAGGTACTTCTGCAACAACATATTCACCAAACGCAAACTTAACTCGTGCTCAAGCAGCATCATTTATCTCACGTGCCTTACATCTTGAAGCTAAAAGTCAAGCAACATTCTCGGATATTGCTAACTTAAATCCTGCAACACAAAAAGAAATTACAGCACTTGCTGAAGCTGGAATTGTACAAGGTGTAAATGGTAAATTCAATCCGGATGCAAAAGTAACTCGTGCTCAGCTTTCATTAATGTTTGCTCGTGCATATGACCTACAACATGATGCAAAAACTGGTTTAAAAGCTGATTTCAGTGATATTTCTAAATACGACGCTGAAACACAAAATGCTATCGCACTTATGAAAGACTTAAAGATTGTTAGCGGCGCAAACGGCAAATTTATGCCTGGTAACAACGCTACACGTGCACATATGGCAAAAATGCTTTCTAACTACATTCCTTATGTAAAAGAATCTAAATAATCACTTAAAAATCCCGCTTCTCTAGTTAGAGAGCGGGATTTCTATTAGAAATTAAATTTAAAATGATCTGGATCCTGCCCAAATCGTTCATTGCGATTTAACGTAGCTATTTTATCCATTTGAGCCAATGTTAATTCAAAATCGAAAATCTGTGCGTTTTCCTCAATACGACTAGGTGTAACAGATTTCGGAATAACAAGTGTATCATTTTGTAAATGCCAGCGAAGCACTACTTGTGCAGCTGTCTTCCCTATTTCGCGACCAATTTCCATAACCGTTGGATTATCAAGCACACCACCACGACCTAGCGGAGACCATGCAGTGACAGCAATTCCATGCTCACTACAAAATGCTCTTAATGAGTCTTGCTGTAAATATGGATGCACCTCTACTTGATTAACCATAGGCGCAATATTTGCTTTGGCTAATAACTTTTGCAAATGATGCTCATGGTGATTCGAAACACCTGTTGCACGAATTAATTTTTCATCATATAAACGCTCAATTGCTCTATACGTTTCTTCAAATGTTTCAGGTACTGCCCAATGGGTTAAATATAAATCTAAATAATCCATATTTAACTTTTTCAAAGATACTTCAAAAGCACGTAATGTTTCATCATAGCCTTGGTCATTATTCCAAACCTTTGTTGTTACAAAAATATCTTCACGTTTAACGCCTGAATGACGAATAGCTTCGCCGACCTCAGTTTCATTACCATAAAGAGAAGCCGTATCTATAGCTCGGTAGCCATATTTAAGAGCTTTATCAATAGCCTGCAAAGTTTCATCACGCTCTGTCATTTTATAAACACCTAAGCCAAAGCGAGGCATTTCCACTCCATTTGCTAACGTTTTTGTTGATTGTAAATTCAAAACTAACAACCCCTTTCTTTTCCTAGTTCCATTATACAAAAAATTGGTTTTAAGAAATATAAGGAAAATTTCCAGGGCGATTTCTTATTGTTCTTCTGCTTTCTCTTCATAATCATCCACTTGAATAGGGTCTGGAATTCGATCGTCTTCTACAAGCTCTTGACCATCACGCAAATGCTCCATTTGTTTTCCTAAATCCTTTAAATCTTGAAAATTTCTAGCCATTGTACCATTTTCGATATTCGGGACCTTTTTTTCCATTATCATCACCTCTTTTATAGCTTTCCCGAAATAGTTATTTCCGAACCATTTCTGACATATTTTATTCCACTATGTCGTTTCATTTTTATAGTAGATAGGCTATACTAAAAAGAGGTTTCTTTATAAACATGAGGAGGGTTCTTCCATGAGTTTACTATTAATTATTGGTGTAACTGTTGCGTTCTTAACTGCTATTTTCACTGCTGGTTACGAAGGCGACTACAGATCAGAGAAATAATACCTCAAGAAAATCACTAAGCATACATAGATGCTTAGTGATTTTTTTGTTGTTGAAAGCAATTGTATCAATGAAGTCATATTATTGGCTCTTCGGCAAAACGAGGGGGGTGATTTCCATTCTGACTGGGCGCTTTCCTTTCCCCTTTTAATTTTCTTATTTTTTAGAAGAACCACGTCAATTACTTGACTTTCAGCACTTTATAAAATAAACTTACTTACATAAAGTAACTTAATAATTAAATACAACTTATATTTGGAGGTAATTCCTATGCATTTTCATGAAAAACCTAACACATATGTTACAAATGTTGAAATTAAAGTGAGTGATTTACAACGTTCATTAACCTATTATCAGGAGGTAATTGGCTTTAAAGTTTTACATCAGGAATCTCATAAAGCAACTCTAACAGCTGATGGCAAAACGGCTTTACTGACAATCGTCCAACCCGAAACAGTAGAAGAAAAAACGAGCTTAACAACTGGACTTTATCACTTTGCAATTTTGTTGCCAACTCGTCGGGATTTAGCCAATATCATTACTCATTTCCATAATAATGGCGTATATTTCGGAGCATCTGACCATGATGTGAGTGAAGCACTATATTTAAGTGACCCTGATAAAAACGGCATCGAGGTTTATGCTGATCGCCCCGAAAGTGAATGGACATGGCAGTTCGATCAAGTCCATATGGTTACTGAACCTCTTAAAATTCATTCTATATTAGAGGAAGGTGATTGTAGATGGAATGGTCTACCAACTGATACGGTTATGGGGCATATTCATTTATCAGTTTCTAATTTACTTGCCGCAGAGGAATTTTATACAAAGGGATTAGGATTTGAGATTGTCACTCGCTATGGAGCACAAGCTTTATTTATCTCAACTGGCCGCTATCACCATCATATCGGTTTAAACACTTGGTACTCTGAGAACGCACCAAAGCTTGGTGAAAATCAGGTCGGCTTAAAATCATTTTCACTCCGCCTAGACAATGAAGAGCAAGCAGCAACAATGAAAGAAAATCTCCGTGCAATCGGTGCACCGGTTACTATTATAGATGGAGGATTCCAAACAGAGGACCCTGCAGGTAATGTTGTTTTATTGAAATTTTAAAAGTGGTGCGGGGCTATCCGTCAGTTTGAGGGGGCTTTCCGTCGTTTGCGGGATTCTATCCGTCACTTGACGGGTTCTATCCGTCACTTGACGGGTTCTATCCGTCGTTTGCGGGGTTCTATCCGTCACTTGCCGCGCTATCCGTCGTTTGCGGGATTTTATCCGTCACTTGACGTGTTTTATCCGTCGTTTGCGGGATTCTTTCCGTCACTTGTCGAGCTATCCGTCGTTTGCGGGATTTTATCCGTCACTTGACGTGTTTTATCCGTCGATTGACGGGTTCTATCCGTCTCTCGCAAGTCTTCCATCTCTTTCCAAAACCTTTAGTCTAACGAAAAAAAACAAAAGCAGTTCTCCTCTAGTGAGAACTGCTTTTGCTAATTTAACCCTGGGTATCCTTGTTGACGCAACGCTTCGTAAATAACAATGGCTGCTGTATTCGATAAATTAAGTGAACGGACATGCTCACTTTGTGGAATGCGCAAGCACATATCTCGACGCTCATACGCAAAATCCTTTGGCAAGCCAGTCGTTTCTTTTCCAAACATAAAGTAAATATCACGATCTTTATTACTAAAATCATGTGTCGTAAATGGCTCTTCACTATATGTCTCAATTAAATAAACGTCGCCATTTTTGGATGCCTCTAGAAAATCCTCTAGTGAATCGTGATATACGACATTGACACTATGCCAATAATCTAAGCCTGCACGTTTTAGCATTTTATCGTCTGTAGAAAAGCCAAGAGGACGAATTAAATGTAATGAGGTATTTGTTCCAGCACATGTGCGTGCAATATTTCCTGTATTCGCTGGAATTTCTGGTTGATATAAAACGATATGCAATGGCATAACGGTACACTTCCTTAGCTAAAAAATTGTAAACCTTTATTAATTTCAACGAGTACTTCCTCGTCTTGTTCTTTTACTCTTGCTTCAAGTAATGCAGATTGAGCTTGCTCCCCGCCTATTTTGCCTAAAGCCCATGCTGCTGTTCCTCGAATAACAGGTCGTTCATCCTTGTTAAGAAGTGCTACTAAGTCTGGTACTGCAGCTTCCTCTTTAAAATGGGCAAGCGCCAAAATAGCATTGCGTTGAATTGGCTTTTTCCCTCGCCATGAACCAGAAACATGTCCAAACTTTTCTTTAAAGTCACGATTTGAAATCGTTAAAAGTGGCACAAGTAAAGGTTTTGCAAGTTCTGGATCAGGCTTAAATTCTTCATGTATCCAGTTAATCTTCCCTTTATTCTTTGGACATACTGTCTGACACGTATCACAGCCATACAAACGATTACCAATATGGGTACGAAACTCATCAGGTAACATTCCTTTAGTTTGCGTTAAAAAAGCTATACAACGCTGAGAGTTTAGCTGTCCTCCCTCGATTAACGCGCCTGTTGGGCAAACATCTAAACATAAGCGGCAATCTCCACATTCATCCTCCATAGGCGTATCAGGCGCAAAAGGGATATTCGTAATAAGCTCTCCTAAATATACATAGGAACCGAATTCAGGCGTAATAACCGAGCAGTTTTTCCCGCTCCAGCCTATCCCTGCACGCTCTGCAACTGCCCTATCCACAAGTGCACCCGTATCAACCATTGATTCTATACGTGCACCTTCTATACGCTCCTCAAGCCAGGCTGATAATAATTTCAATCGCTCACGTAATGCTGTATGATAATCGACACCCCAGGAAGCACGGCAAAAAATCCCGCGTCTTGCTCCCTTTTTGCCAACAGGTGCATTTTGCATACGCGATGGATAGGCTACAGCGATCGCCACAATGCTTTCTGCTCCCTCTAACAACTGTAGGGGTTCGGTACGTTTTTCAATATCGCTTTCTTCAAAGCCAGACTGATAGCCAAGCTCTTGCTGGCGGCGCAGTCGATTTTTTAATTCTGTAAACGGAGCTGCTGTTGTAAAGCCAATTTTGTCTACACCAATGGACATTGCATACGCCACAAATTCACGTTGTAGGTCATGTATGTTCATTTTATTTCCAACTCCTTACATGATACAATAATAAAAATAGATAAAGTAGGTGATGTTTATGGAAATTTCAATTAATCAATCTCTATTGACACAACATCCCGAGCTAAAAATCGGCATTATTCATTATACCAAAATTGTCGTTGCAGAATCGCCTCAAATGATTAAAGGCCGTATGCAATTGTATCAGGAAAACCTCTTTTTAGAAATGCAGGAAAGCCCTGTGACACAACGTGAGGGTATTGCAGAATGGCGACAACTATGGAAAAAGCTTGGCGCTGACCCGAACCGCTATCGTCACTCAGCAGAAAGCTTAATGCGCCGAATTAGTAAGCAAAATTATTTAACCCCACTTCACTCTGGCGTTGATTTAAATAATTTCCTCTCTTTACAATATGAAATTCCAGTAGGCTTGTACGATGTAGCTAAACTACAAGGAAATATAGAAATCGCACTTGGCAATGAGGATACTGGCTATGAGGGCTTAAATGAGCGTTATAATTCGTTAAAAAATATACTATATAGCTGTGATGCTAACGGAGCATTTGGATCACCATTTGTCGATTCTAAGCGTACCTCTATTTCAGAGGAAACGACCGAGGCTCTACATATTTTCTACCTTCGTCCATCACTGTCTGAAGAAAATGCAGAAGAACTTCTTGCATCTGCAGGCAAAATGTTTAACCAAATACATGGCGGTGATTATCATACTGCCTTATTAACTAACGCATCACCATCTACTACACTGTAAAAGGACGTGTTTTCATGATTAATCTTGCTGAAGCCGTTAAACTAAAAAGTATTTTAGCAAAAAAGGTTCAGGAGCTCGTTAGGGAATTACATCGTAGCGCTTTTGTAACTGTCGAAAAAGGGCAAGCTCCCAAATCGAGTAATCGTGCAATGAAAGTAATTGAAGCTGAGTTAGCACAAGTACGCCTTGATATCCGTACTTTAGATCGTTTAGTATATGAAGCAAATATAACAAACTTCGTAGACTTTAAAGGAGAAAAACTGACATTAGTTGAAGCGATTGAGCTCGCAACACAGCTCCGTGCTGATGCTGAGGTTTGCAAACAGTTTAGTATGCACGAAAAAGAAAGTGTACGAATGGGGTATGGTGAAAATACAATGCTTTATGAAATTGCTATGTATGAACCAGATGAGTACCGTGAACGTGCTAATATTCTAGAAAAAGATGCACATAAATTATCGAATCTTATCAATGCAAAGAATTATAGTGTTGAAATCAATTTCGATGATTCTCGTTATTTCTAATCAGATCGTAAAGTACTGCAATAAAAAAAGCATCCTTTTTGAACTGCACCTCCAATTGAGTTTAACAAATTGGAGTGCAGCTTTGGGATGCTTTTTGTTTTACTTACTTAAATCATAATTAATTTCAAATTTTCCTAAATCGATATCAGTGAAAAGAGCAGTTACCTTATAATTGGAATCAACATATGAATGAGTGCCTTTCTCTTCCGCTACACCTATTGCTATATTTAATCCTAATGACTGAGCAACTGATGGTAGGGTCTCTTTATGATTTATTCAATTAAAGCTCCTGTTTAGTATATAATTTAAGTTTCGCTTGGCGGAATTATCCCAAAAATAAGTAGGATAAAGAATACTAACCCAATTAAAAAGAAGACAAATGAAGCAGTAAATACTGGACCTATTGTATAAGTGAAGCGTTCTCTTTTCTGAATAATACCTGTTTGCCCACTAGCCTGAGAACTATATAACCTAGACATTGCTCCACCACTACTTGAAAAGTAAAACGTTCCTCCAGCAAAAGCCATACCAGTGAAAAACATTACTTCGATGAATCTTACAGAGAAAAATGAGGCAATAAAATACGTAATAACAACTTCTAGAATAAATGTCACTATCATAATAATTATATTTTTTCTACTCATATAATCCCCCTACTCTTCAAATTTAATGTTCCTTACTATGTATACGAATGAATCGAATCAAAGTTCCATTTTTAGCTAAATTAGCCAGTTTATTTTTAGAATTTTCAGCATACATGTAGCTTAACTTGTTATATGAATACCATTACCTAATATGGGGGCGGGATAAATCAATACTTTCCTTATCACTTAAAACTGTATACAATGAAATTATGGAGTCGTTAAGACTTCATACCGAATTGGATGTGCTGTTTTCAAAACTAGCTTTTGGTGCTAACTTGACTAAACCAATGACAAGTTACCTGTTACTGTATGACCAATGACTAATAACCAACTATAAGCAATGGCCATACCTCACAAACTTTGGAAATTACTTGAAAACGCCATCCAATAGCTCTCTTACATCTTGTGTGTAGGAGAGCTTTTTATTGGCTTTAAACGAATGCAAACGCAGAGCCTTATTAAATCAAAAAGACAGTACATATTTTCACAACAAATATGTACTGTCTTTTTTTAGTTATTCCTCATTACGATAGGAAAAAATTTTCTTAATTACTTTTCGTATGCTTTATACCAATGATATGGTTGTATTTCTCTCAGTGTTTTAAATATCAATTCACCATTCGGATTAGTGATAGCCGCTTTTACATTTTCACCCCAATAAAAAAGCCTTTCTTGACATACACCGCAAGGAGTTAACACAGTAAATACAGAATTTTCATTTTCTCTGGCAATACAAATACTATGAGTAACCTTCGTATTAAGTTTATGCGCTTCAAGTATTGCACCAGTTTCCATGCACAATTCAGTAGAGGCATTGATAACGTCCGGTGCTACGCTCGTTAAAATCTGACCATCTTCTGTATACATTGCTGCAGCACCACCCCAACCAGAAGGGTATCTTTTTTCGATCAATTCTACCACCGACTGATATAGTTTTTGCTCAATATCCATCTTCTTCCTCCCTATTTTTAATCAATTTAACATAAAACGCTTTTTTTAATGCACACCAGGTAAAATCTTCAGTACCTTTTCCTGTGCATCTAAAATAGCATCTACTCCTAATGGAATAGCAATATTCGTTGCTTCATGGCCAATTTTAAAGCCTGCTACAACTGGAACGCCTAAATCCGCAAAATATTCCTTCATTAAAGTATGCAGTGCCGCTTCATCTGCTTCAGTTTGTGTAAAGGAACCGATCATAACACCCGCTAACTGCTCAAGCTTTCTCGCTTGCTTTAATTGCTGCAGCATAGAATCAATATGTGGAATCGTCTCCGCTAGCTCCTCAATCAATAAAATTTTACCTTCCGTGCGAACTTCAAATTTTGTACCTAATGTGCTGACAAGACGACGTAAATTTCCTCCAATAATCTGACCGCGAGCAACACCAGATGCAATCGTTGTTAATGGTGAAATATCCTCTGTATATTGCAATTCCATCGGTGAAAATAGCTGTAAAAACATTTTCTTTGATACATCATCTATTCTTCCTACAGACATAAGGAGCGGTCCATGAAACGTCACTAAATTAGCAAATTCATTAATTGCGCAATGTAAATATGTAAGATCAGAGAAGCCCCAGAAGATTTTTGGATTTTCTTCAAGTAGTCCATAGTCAATCTTTTCCGCAATTCGGGCAGATCCATAGCCCCCCTTGACACAAAAAATTGCCTTCACCTCTGGATTTCTTACCATCCCATGAAAGTCAGCCAGACGCTCCTCGTCACTACCTGCTAGATAGCTGTGCTTTGCCTGAATGGTATCCCCAATAATATATTTAAGACCTAAATCATCAAGAAAGGATATTGCATCCCCTAGCATTTCTGGCTTCACTAGACTTGATAAAGCCACAAGACCAACTGTATCACCCTTTTGTAAATGCGGTACTGTACTTTTCATGCTAATCCCTCCATTGGTTTTCCTTATTCTAGCATATAGATAATATTGTAGCATTGATTAATAGCGAGGCTAATGTCTGTAACATATGAACTTCCGGGTGAATGGTCAGACTTGGTGGGCTATCCTTCACTTTGGCGGGGCTATCCACGATTTTGGCTGTTCTATCCACGCTTTGGCGGGGCTATCCACGATTTTGGCTGTTCTATCCACGGTTTTGACTCTTCTATCCGTCGCTTTGCTATTTCTATCCATCGCTTTCACCCTTCTATCCGTCACTCTGATTTCTATCCGTCTCTTGAGCTCTTCTTTCCGTCACCTTGACCTTTCTATCCGTCGCTTTCGCTTTCCTATCCATCGCTTTGCCAGTTCCATCCGTCGCTCTGATTTCTATCCGTCTCTTGAGCTCTTCTTTCCGTCGCTTGAGCTTTTCTATCCGTCACCTTGCCCTTTCTATCCATCGCTTTCGATCTCCTATCCGTCGCTTTGCCAGTTCCATCCGTCGCTCTGATTTCTATCCGTCGCTTGAGCTCTTCTTTCCGTCACCTTGACCTTTCTATCCGTCGCTTTCGATCTCCTATCCATCGCTTCGACAATTCCATCCGTCGCTCTGATTTCTATCCATCACTTGAGCTCTTCTTTCCGTCACCTTGCCCTTTCTATCCATCGCTTTCGATCTCCTATCCGTCGCTTTGCCAGTTCCATCCGTCGCTTTGCCAGTTCCATCCGTCGCTTTCGATCTCCTATCCATCGCTTTGCCAGTTCCATCCGTCGCTCTGATTTCTATCCGTCGCTTGAGCTCTTCTTTCCGTCTCTTGAGCTTTTCTATCCGTCACCTTGACCTTTCTATCCGTCGCTTTGCCAGTTCTATCCGTCGCTCTGATTTCTATCCGTCGCTTGAGCTCTTCTATCCGTCACCTTGACCTTTCTATCCATCGCTTTCGATCTCCTATCCGTCGCTTTGCCAGTTCTATCCGTCGCTCTGATTTCTATCCATCACTTGAGCTCTTCTTTCCGTCACTCTCGCCTTTCTATCCGTCTCTTTGCCAATTCTATCCGTCGCCCTGACTTCTATCAGTCACTTTGGTGGGGCTATCCACGCTTTTGGCTGCTCTATCCACGACTTTGACTTTTCTATCCGTCGCTTTGCCAGTTCCATCCGCCACTCCGATTCCTATCCGTCTCTTCGAACTCAAAAAAATAAGCGCAGATTTCAAATAATATGAAATCTGCGCTTATTTTCTAGTTTGTTCCGCCGTAAATAATCGTTACATTTGCATGGTTTAATAATTGACTTGCTGGGAAATCTTCTGTCACGATACCACTTTTTAATTTTTCGATGGCCTCTAGTTTTTTTTCACCAAATGCAATTAATACGATTTCCTTAGCATTCATAATAGATTGAATCCCCATTGTAATAGCATGTGTTGGTACATCTTTAAAGTCATCAAAATAAATTGCATTTTCATTGCGTGTAGATTCAGTTAACTCTACAATATTAGTTAGTGAATCAAAAGGTGTTCCTGGCTCGTTAAAGCCAATATGTCCGTTAACGCCGATGCCTAAGAGCTGTAAATCAATTCCTCCTGCTTCCTTGATTCGAGCATCATATGCCTCACACTCAGCAGCCAAATCCTCTACCTTACCATTTGGTAAATGTATATTTTCTTTCTTAATATCTACATGCTTGAATAAATTCTCATGCATAAATGTCCAATAACTTGCTGGACTTGATTGATCGATGCCAACATATTCGTCTAAGTTAAAAGTAATAACGTCGCTAAAAGAAATAGTTCCAGCTTGTTGTCGTTTCACTAATTCTTTATACATCCCTACAGGAGAACCACCAGTTGCTAATCCTAAAATACTTGCCGGCTTTACTTGTAATTGCTTAGTAAAAATATCCGCTGCGACTTCGCTCATTTCATCGTAAGAATTTACTTCTATCCACTTCATTTTAGTTGTCATAGTCATATTTATACCTACCTTACAATATTTATTATTAACTAAATTGGGAAATAGTTCTCTAAATAGTAGCTAATATATCAATCTTACTAGTTATCCATCTAATTTTCTATTATTTTCTTCATCAATTATACCTCGGCATAATTGCGTCCGCCGCATTCATCTCACCACCTATAGAGGTAGGAGACTTCTGTACCTGCCGTTTCACTTACGTTACAAAAAACATCTGTAACTGCCGTTTCACTTACGTTACAAAAAACATCTGTACCTGCCGCTACGCTTTCGGTACAAAAGACATCCGCCGAAAGAAGTTAAATATTATACGTGTATTCCCAAGCCATTTCGGTTATGTTATTTAATAAGGGAGTGAGGCGATATAATGAATTCACAAATACAGCAATATTTGAAATATATTCTTTTTCAAGGGCCTTTAACTGAGCCGTCTATTAAACTACTTGGACAATTACAAACAAGTCATTTATACATCATCCCGTATGAAAACTTGGATGTTGCCTTGAAACAAGACATCTCCTTCTCGATTCCTGATATTTTTCAAAAAATAATTGTTCGCAAACGTGGAGGCAATTGCTTTGAACTAAATATTTTATTTAGTTGGCTACTTCGCGAGCTCGGCTTTTCAGTGACCAATCGCTATGCACAGTTTTGGCGCAATTTTGAAGAAGATGCTCCTGCCGAAGATGTACCTATGCATCAGCTATTGCTTGTCAATTTCGCTGGCCAATCATATATTTCCGATGTTGGCGTAGGCGCACTAGCTCCGTGTAAGCCAGTTCCACTTATAGCTGGGCATCACCACCGTGAAGGCAATGAACTTTATAAAATTGAACGTGATGATGCGAACGGCTGGATGCTGTACGAACAAACAAAACATAATTGGCGTTTACTTTATAGTTTTTTTGATGACGCTAACGATGCAAAGTTTGCTCCAAGGCTTTCTAAACAACAAAATAAAATTGCGATGATTCGTACCCCTCGCGGTAGACATACAATGCTTAACAACGAATTCAGAATATATGAAGGACAATCCCTAACAACCTATAAAACACATAACGAAAAAGAATGGCTACAAGCACTTCAGCGTTTTTTTCATATCTCATTAGACTAGATGCTTCGGTACTTATACATTCACGGCAAAAGCAAGCCTCCTCATTAATCTGAGACTTGCTTTTCCTTTGGCTAACATTTCATTTATTTGGCTGTACGCTCGAGCAACTCATAAACAACAACATCATTGTAGAGCTCCTTAACTAAACCAATACCATCGACAAAGTAATATGTTGAAACTCCATCACTATTTACGGACTTTTCTTCTAGAACAATTACATTATTATAATCGACACCACCTGCTCGGACAGTGCCATCTGTTGCTTTAACAGTAAGACGGACTCCTGAAATTATCCCACCATCATCCTCATGTTGAATCACGCCAATTCTAAGCGGTAATTCGAAGGCTAAATCGTAAAATAAATCATAATCACGTGCAACTCCTTGACCAAAAACATCACCATCGCTAAATAAAAGCTCACTATTAAATACTTTATTAGAATTCAAATCGCTTATTGCCCACACATCATTCTTATCGTCATAATGACTATACTTATATTTTAATGTATAGTGTTTTTTGTCTTTCAACGAATAATGCGAATACGTGTAGTCATACGCTTTATCTTTTAATAGATTCGGATTCGATAGCGTTAATGCACGAGCTAAAAATGCTGAAAAATGAGCTCGTGTTAAAGGTAAATTGGGCTTAAATGAACCATCATCATATCCTCTTGTTATATTGTTACTAGAAATTGCTGAGATTTCCTTATAGCCTCTTGTCTTAGCTGAAACATCTGTAAAATAGCTTGTCTCAGATCCTTTTAATTTAAATGCTCTTTGCAGCACAATCGCCATGTCCCCTCTTGAAAGAGGTGCATTCGGGTTAAATTTCTGTGCCGAATCGAAAATGCCGGTATTTTGTACTGCTGCAATTTCTTTATAATAGGGATGTGTAGTAGGTACATCCTGATACTTTGGATCTTTGACATTCGTCGTTTGCAATCCTAAAGCACGTGTTAGCATAACAGCTACCTGTGCTCTAGTTACATATGTATTCGGTTTAAACAGGTTATTAGGATAGCCATTAATAATTCCTTTTTCAACTAAGTAATCGATTTCCGTTATCAATGTGTTATCCTTGGACACATCTTTGAAGCTCGCTGCCTGTACACCTTCCATCGGTATTAACCAAACAGCTAATAATAGTGCACATACTATTTTCAACATCTTTTTCATGTCTTTCCCTCTCTTTCTCCATTATTCATAATATACTTTTTTAGGTATTATTTCCAATACAATTATTAACAAAAACAGCCTCCACAATCATTCGCAGAGACTTTGTTAATCAGTACGATTATTTATTTTGAATTAAGCCGAAGCCAAGCCCAGTTGGATCTACCATATAGGCAAGATAAAACTCATCGAACTCCATTTTGTCACGAACAACGATGGCACCATTTTGTTTAGCTTTAGAAATAGCGTCATCGATAAAATCAACTTCAATTTGAATACGTGTTCCAAAAGGATAGTCATGTGGCCCCTTTGCAATACCACCGTTAATCCCTGATTTATTATCATCCCCAGTTGTTACAGCCCAATATTCCCAATGAGGTGCAGCTACCTCCCAACCAAAAACCTTGGCATAAAACTCAGCTGCTTTTTCAGGCTCCTGACTATTTAATTCAAACCCTATTACTCTCCCCATGTAATTCCCCTCCTGATTTTTGAAACATAATTTATAGTTCAACAATTTAATGGATATTTCCTCCATTAGTTTCATCACCATAACATGGGGTTGATTTCCGTTCCGACTGGGCTCTTTCGAGGAGCCGCTTCAATGCAATTAAAAATGTATATAAGGAATTTCATAGAATAGATTATTTATTCAATAATGCCGGTATAGCTATGTATTGTGAAGTAATGATAGACGAATGGAAAAACATTATGGATATCAATTTATGGGGCGTTATGTATGGTACACAAGTTAGCTATCAAATCATGAAAGAACAAGGTTTTGGACATATCATCAATACTTCATCAGCGGCGGGGCTAGGGCCATCTCCTATATCAACGGCATACTCAACTACAAAGCATGCTGTTGTGGGCCTAACGATATCATTACACTATGAAGCTGAGGAATTTGGCATCAAAGTAAGCACACTATGTCCGGCTTTTGTTGATACTCCTATTTTTGATAAATCGGCGATGTCCAAGCAATTGAAAAGACAAAAAATGATGTCCCCGCAGCAATTAGCAAAAATCACTATTGCAGGCGTATACAAAAATAAGCTTATTATTTGCCCAATGCCAATGCGTAAGACAATGGATGTCGTCTTCACCATCTTCCCTTCTTTACACAGGGCATTAATGAGAATGGTCTGCAAAGTAAGCCGAAAAGCTCGATTAACATAAACATTTAAAATAAATGCATTTTTCTAAGGTGGTAAAAAACCGCTATGCTTTTCTGCCGACAAGGCACGAGCCGCATCAGGGCCAAAAATAGGATGTTGGATACGAAGGCATATGTCTCCTTCGCTACAATTCACACTTCATCGAAAATACAATTCACAGGAGTCTCGCGGTTTTTTACCTTTATATTAAAGATAACTAAAACACCAAAAGACAGTTAGCGATCTTCTTCATTCTTCTTATAAATACCTAATAGTAATGTAATAAGACCTATAACAAAAATCAAAGGAGATAAAAACATCATAATCGATGCTGCACAACCGTTTCTAATCAGCATTCCATACGTTGCACCAATTAAATAAGATAAGAATGGTGCAAATGCAATCATTGTAATGATACCCCAAACTATATATCTTCCTTTCTCCGACCTTCCTTCACTTAATTGGAATGCCGCTATTAAACCTACTAATACAATTATTAATGCAATGACAAACGCCATAAAATCACCCCCTCTTTTCTTCTACAATATGCTTCATTAGTTGAGTGATTTGGTAACTTAACACTAGGCTTTTAAAAAAAATACATAATTGCACCTAATCATTAACCTAATACAGTTGTTTAAGATCCTCACCAAAAAATGAAGTGAAGGATGGGCGACTCATTAAGGATCAACAGCTGTCAGGAAAGTACCCGATCGGAGCGGAAATGGACTCCAAGTTACGGAGATGAGCCTGTTTAATCAAAAAAAATACCACAACCATCAAAGGCTGTGGTTGTGGCTTTCTGATTTAAAGGGCATCTTGCAAAATGACACCATCGCTCATTTTAATAATACGATCTGTATAGGCAAGCATCTCTTCATCGTGTGTTACCATTAAAGTAGTAATGTTTAAGGTTTTAGTTAAATCTCTAATTAATAACATAACCTCTTTTGATCTTTTTGAATCTAAACTTGCCGTTGGTTCATCTGCGAACAGAACTTTCGGTTTATGAATAATTGCCCGGGCAATGGCAACACGTTGCTTCTCCCCACCTGACAATGAAGAAGGATAAGAATTTTTACGATGGTCCATCCCTACTAATTTTAGTATGCGATCAACTTCATTTTTTTGTTCAGACTTCTTCAACTTGGATTCAGAAACATCAAGCATTAGCAGTAATTGTTCCTCAACTGTAAGGAAAGGTACAAGGTGTGCAAACTGAAAGACAAAGCCAAATTTACTTGCTCGTACTTTTCGAACTTCTTCAGAACTCATTGAAGTTAAATTGTTATCTTCAAATATAACTTGCCCATCTGATGCAGGCTGAAGTCCCGCAGCTATTGTTAGAAGCGTACTTTTACCAGAGCCAGATGCACCTACCAATGCTATGATTTCTCCTTCTTTTAGAGAAAGGTTTATTCCTTTTAATATTTCTTCTTTTACTTCGCCATTAGTAAACGTTTTTCTAACCTCATCAATTGTAAATAAAGTCATATTAAGCCTCTCCTTGCTGTATCGCTTGTAATGGTTCAATCTTTCTAATTTGTAGTCCTGAAATTGTAGCCCCAATAAATCCAATAATTAGGAATACTACCGATAATTGCGTCGTTGTCGCGACTGTTAAAGAGAAAGGCATCCCTTGTGGCGCTACCATATTGAATGCTTGGCTAAAGGTTACAGACAAAATAAGTGAAATAACTGTAATGATGGCCATCTGTGTCCATATCAATTGGAATAACTTACTTGTTTTTAAACCAATAGCTTTTAAAATTCCGTATAAGCCAATTTTTTGAACGTTCATCATATAGAAGAAGATAGCAAACAGCATTCCACTAATGACTACTAAAAACCAAACAATCATATTTAAAGACATTTGCTCTGCATTATAACTTGGAATTGTATTAAGAAACTCTTTATTCGAAAATGATTCTAATCCAGCAAATTCTTTTGAAGAATCTCCGCCTGGTACGAACATCATTTGCATTTCATCAACACGATAAATTTCTTTATAATCCTGTTCATTAATATAGGCAACAGGTGCATGGCTATATTTCTTTTGGTCGACAAATCCTTTTACTACAAACTTGCCGCTAAATTGATTATTCGTTAATGTATCTCCGACTTTAATTCCTTTATCTTTCATTGAGCTGTCTAATACGACTTCATTATGCTTCACATTTTCAAATAAATCTGACTCGGTAGATGTAACAAAGGCAACACTTTGCTGCTTATTGTCCTTATCATTTAAAAAGCCCATTTGTAATGAAAAAGCTACTGCATCTTTTTCTTTACTCAATATATCATTTTGTGTACTGTTATCTATTTTTGACAGATTATAAGTTTGATCTGCATCCTTATCCATATAAAATTGACCTTGTGGTAAATCCTTAATTAGAGCGGCATTATCTTGTGACAATCCATTCGCTAAACCAGAAATAATAAAAGTTAAAAAACTAACTAGAAAAACAATCGAACCTAATATTAAAAATCTTACTTTATTCTTCTTAATTTCTTTCCACGCAAGATTCATCGTTAACTCCTCCATTCCTTTTTACATCCTTATCATAAAATCCTTAAATGAACGGAAGATGAACTAATTATTAAAAATGAAATGTTTTTAACAAAAAAGCCCGTAAACCTTTTCTTTTTTAGGTTTACGGGCTGATTGTAATATTACTCATTATGATAGTAGACTTTCGACAGATCTAATGACCATCTAAACGAATAACTGACTTTTTATGATATTTCGGAGTTTCCTCTAACTTTGATTCGTACAAAATCACTTCTTCCACTAGAAATTTTGGAAGTTGAAAATTTTCTTCCATCAATGCCTCGAATCGAAATTTTCCGAATGCTTCATCCCATTTTCTCGCAACAGTTATATGTGCTGTAAAAGGCTTCTTATCTAACTCAAATCCAACTTTCATACAATCACGGTATACTATGTCTCTCACAAAATTTAATTGCTGTGATTCAAGCAGATCCACCCATAAAATTCTTGGATATTCTCTTCTTCCGAAAGTATTGAATCCTTGAATTTTTAATTCGAACGGAGAAACATTCATCAGATTTTTCCTCGTTTCATCCACTACAACCTGTAATTGCTCTTCATCCGCGTGACCTAAAAAAGCCAACGTAATGTGATAATCCTCCTGATGAACCCATCGTTTAAAATGAAAATCTGTTGTCATTTTTTCACATCTCTCATGAAGAGCTGCTTTAATATCTGAAGGAAGTGGAACTGCAATAAAAAAGTGTCTGTTCATAATTATACCCTCACTATTCATCGTAAATGCTACTTAACAGGTATTATGCCTTTTCCTACAATTATCAACCAGTACTAACCACGCTAATACGAAGGCTACCCAGATAAAAAGAAAACATTCCTTCCATTTAAATAACCTACTTTGCTTTTTAGCAGAAACTTTAAAATAACACTATTCAAAATTTGAATTAATTTAGCCATTTTATCGTCCCCTACAAAAAATTCCTGCTTACCTGAATCTATCTATTTACCAAATTATTAGTTCGAAAATTCAGTAATTTAAATTGATTTCTATCTATTTTTTCTTATTAAATAACGCCTAGTTGCTTCAAGAACTAAAACTATAAATGGTATCAATACCATTTAATACATCGCTTTCATCACAAAATATTAACAGTTGTCATAACACTCAACTCCTATTTTTTGTTTTACTCGCTTGTACTCAGTTCTTCCAATTGCTCTGAATATCTGAGCCGTAGACTTATAAATACTAAGACCAATGCAATGATCGTTAGGAAAACTCCAAGCAACCGAAATCCTGTAAAGTTGAACTCATCTCCCATAATGATGCCTGTCAACAGTGTAGATAAAATTGTTCCCAAGTATCTCGAGGTATTAAACAGGCCAGATGCTACACCAGCAATTTCTTTTGGAGAGCTTTTAAACAAAGCCGCCTGCATTCCAACAGCGTTTAGCCCGTTGCTAAAACCGAAAGCAGCTAATGCCAGACACACACTGATGATCGGTGAATTTTGCGTCCATGTTACGATCCAAACTGAACCCACTACCATCAGTAATGAGGATACGATCAATGCAGGTCGGGGTCCCGATTTACCGACCCATTTTCCGGCTATTGGTGAAGCTACAATCGAGCTCAAGCCCAATGTTAACATAATAATACCTGTCTGGAATTCGCTGACATGACGCACCATTTGCAGGTATGAAGGAATCCCGAAAAAGAGTGCATAATAAAGCAAGTTAACGAGCATGTATTGTATATTGACCCAAGTCATCGCCGGATATTTGGCGAAGGTGCGCAAAGGAATAAAGGGCGACACCGTTTTTAACTCATGTCGTACGAAAATCCCCAACGAAACGAGACCGATTATCCCAACAACGATATTCCACATAGAGAAATGCCCGGATGATTTCGCTGACAGCAAGCCAACTGGAAGGGCAATCAGTCCCACCGCAAAGAGCAGAATTCCTGGCACATCAATCACAGCCAGTAATTTTCGAAGTGACATGTCACGTGAAACCGATGCTGCCGGCTCGTCGTCAGGAATCATTTTCCAAGCTAAAAGAAAGCTCACCACTACAAACGGAATATTGACAATGAAGATCGCAGGCCAATCCCACCATTGAATAAGTACTCCTCCGGCAAAAGGTCCTATAGCTGCCGCACCTGATAGGAAAATCGATAAACCTGCCAACGCATCTGCTTGCTTCTCTGTAATATGAATGCGTACAATTGCTGTTCCAACTGCAATCAGCATACTAGTTCCGATAGATTGCACGATTCGGGATACAATAAGCCATCCAAAATTCGGAGAAAATGGAGCCAGAATAGAAGAAACCAAGGATACAACAAGACCAGCCAGAAATATCTTCCTCCGACCGAATAAATCACTAGCCTTCCCCATTACAGGTTGGGCGATAGCACTAGCAATATAAAAAGAAAATACAATCCAGGAAACAGCGGTAAAATCAATACTATACACATGTTGCAATCTGGCAATAGCAACAGAAATCATCGATGAATTTAAAGGGTTTAATAATATTCCTAGTCCAACGGCTATCATTAACCACCTACTACGAGAATTCATTTTTTTATCCTCCTTATATTTGTTACATTGATATCTTACTTGAAATCTTACATTCATTCCAACGCATTTTAAGTTATGATATCATTGATCAAAAGGAATGATTGGAGAGAAAAAAATGGAACTTCTTCAACTACAATATTTTTTAACAGTAGCTCGATTAGAGCATGTAACCGAAGCTGCACGAAGTCTCCACGTTACGCAATCGTCGCTAAGCAAAACGATTCAACGCCTGGAAGAAGATCTGGGGGTACCTTTATTTGATCGAACAGGGCGGAAACTGCGACTGAATGAATTCGGCAACAAATTCCTTCGTCGCGTGGAAAGGGCTTTGTTTGAGTTGGAACAGGGGAAGCAGGAGATTAGCGATTGGTCCAGCGCAGAATTTGGCACACTCAAGCTTGCGGTAACTACCGCAAGCACATTGCCCCAGATTCTGCGAGAGTTTCGTAAAAAACGACCTAATATCCAATTTCATGTGCAAATGCTGACCACATTGGAAATGGTCACTCTTTTACATCGAGGTGAAGTCGATTTTTGCTTGTCTTCCCCTCCTATCCAAGGGGAAGACATCGAATGTCAAGTTGTCTTCATTGATCCCATTCTTGTAGCTGTTCCTATTGGGCATCGGCTAGCAGACCGAAGTAGCGTAACTTTGACAGAACTAAAGGATGAATGCTTTGTCGGTGTGAAGAGAGGCTACGGCACTCGCGATTTAGTAGACTCTGTATGTAAATCGGCTGGATTTGACCTTAAATATGTATATGAGGGCGATGAACCTACACGGCTCATCAATCTTGTAGAAGCTGAAATTGGACTTGCCTTCATACCAAGCACAGCAAAGATGTCATGGGAAAAGATTAAATATTTGCAAGTTGAGAATCACGAACTTGTACGTGATATCGCTTTATTATGGCATAAGAGTCGATACATGACACAAGCTTCTTTGGAATTCCGCGAGGTCGTTCTGGACTATTTTGAGACAATATCGAACCAGTCCAATTAATCTTACGGTATGGCTCATACTGATTCGATTTGGTTATGGAACATCCTACTATTAAATGGAGTATTATAACTTCTAACGAATAACGTGCATATAGCATGTTTATTCGTTAGAAGTTTTTTATGTCCTGAAAGATCTAACATTATTTAAGATAGGATACGTCTTTGAAAAATAAAAAGAGTAGCCTTCACCACTCTTTTTAACCATTTGAAAAATACCTAATAATTTATCGTCATTGTCACTATTGATGTTGTTTTAGTTATAACACTTTCTAAGTACCAATTCATGGACCAAGTGTTGGTGGATTTTTAAGATAAAACCCTAGTGGATAGAAAATATAGAAGCAGTATTTTAGTCCTTTTCCTTTCTTTTTGTAATACAGTAATATCAGCGCGACAAATGCTTTTTCTGTGCGAAAGCGAAGCGTCAGCAACAAATGCTTTTTCTGTGCGAAAGCGAAGCGTCAGCAACAAATGTTTTTTCTGCGCGAAAGCGAAGCGTCAGCGACAAAGCGCCTAGGCGGAACGGAAATCAACCACACGTTTAGGTGAAGAGCCAGTTATTAACTGCATCACCCTATACAAAAGTATACAAATCCATTTTTGCCGGTTTTCAATCATATTTTGAAAATTTGATATAAAAGCGTTTTAGAAGAAGTATTATTAAAAATTCTTTACTGTGTCATGCGGCTTATAAAAAACCCTCTCAAAAAATACATCTTAAGAGGATCTTAAATGATTTCTATAAATTTACTACAAATCGAGTAGGAGGGAGTGATTAACTCCCGACCTCTCCAACCACCGTACGTACGGATCCGTATACGGCGGTCAATTAAGATGAATAACGCAAGATTTCATAACGAGCTTGCAGACTTTTGAGCCCTTGGTTACTCCAATAAGAGTTATCAAGGGTTCTGTGTAATATTGGACTTTTCGAGATACGCCAGTAACTCTTGCGAGTATTGCCCCATTCGTAAGCCTTCCAGTCTGGAACTCCTAAACGAATGAGGTTGCACACTTTCGTACGAGGCTTTTTCCAATTCTTCCATAAACACATGCGAAGTCTTCTTCTAATCCATCCATCCAGTGATTCAAATATTGATTTCGTATCCGCTAATGCAAAGTAGCCACACCACCCAATTAAATATTGATTCAATTGTTGAATTCGGTACTCCATTGGAAATGGCTTCTTTCTAGCTGTTAATTCCCGAATTTTGTTCTTCATTCGCTTTATGCTCTCTTTCGCAATTCGAACTTGTGGTTCTTTGCGGGAGGTAAAGCTAAATCCTAGGAATTTACGTTGCCAAGGACGAGCCACTGCGGATTTCTTCTCATTTATTTTCAATCGTAGCGTCTTCTCAATAAAGGTTTTGATACTTGCCATCACTCGTTCTCCTGCTCGTTTTGTTTTCACATAAATATTGCAGTCATCGGCGTAACGGACAAATTTATGACCACGTTTCTCTAATTCTTTGTCTAATTCATCCAGCACAATATTTGAGAGAAGTGGACTCAGTGGGCCCCCTTGGGGTGTTCCTTCATCTGTATCATAAACGACACCATTTATCATGACACCCGATTGTAAGTATCTACGAATCAGCTTGAGTAGAGGTTTATCAGAAATTTTCTTCGCTAATGTACTCATTAGACGGTCATGGTTTACTTTGTCGAAGAATTTCTCTAAGTCCATATCTACTACCCAGCGGTATCCTTCTTTTATATGACCTTTGGCTTCTCGGATTGCATCGTGAGCACTTCGTTTTGGTCGAAATCCGTAACTATGATTCGAGAAGTTCGGGTCATATAGGTTGGATAGCACTTGGGCAATCGCCTGTTGAATGAGTCGGTCTGTCACGGTTGGGATTCCTAATAGTCGCACACCGCCGTCAGGTTTCGGGATTTCGATTCTGCGAACTGGTTGTGGTTGGTAGGTTCCCTCAAGAATTTGCTTCTTAATCGTTAGCCAGTTTTCGACTACATGCTGTCGTAGGAATTTTACGGGCATTTTGTCTACTCCATGACTCCCTTTGTTTCGTTCCACCCGTTTGAGTGCGAGAAGCAGATTCTCCCGTGATAATATTTGATTCATTAACATCTCGTTCGACTCCTCCGTGAATAGCTTGTCTTCTTATAACAGTTTCTACTGCACCCGCTCAATGTCCCTCATGGGATTCACCATTACCTCCATTAAGTCGGTCCTTCTGGATTTTCTGTGTTTACCATAGAAAACTGCATGCCAAGGGCTATTCTCTCCGAATTGTTCGGTCCTTCCCATTCATTCTAGAAGTGAATGGTACTATGACCTCTGCTGACTTCTGATGGTTCAGCTACCTATCGCTAAGTAGGTTACAAAGTGTACTTTGCGTTTCCATCAGACCTCCCCGGGTAAGCGCATGCACTTTCACACCATCTATCCGCCTCATTTACTCGATATGACCTTCGACAGAAAGGACTTTGTGTTGTTATGCACACTCATCCAATCATACCTAGCCTTATATGAGATTCGTGTTCCTCGGACCGGTGTTTTGCCTCCAGCTTCCTTCAGATTCCGCGTCGCCACGGACACCCTTGCTCTTGGCTAACCTCTACTTCTGTCTTCGGGGTTCGGGACTTGCACCCTATAGTTCATACGCATGCCGGGCGCACATAAAAAAGAATCCCTGATATATCAAGGATTCTTCGCTGTAATGATACCGGTGGTCGGGGTATTGTGCATATTCTAAAAACAGAAAAGAATAGAAATCCCTTTATTATCAAGGCTTTTCTATTCTCGCTTAATTGAGTTTTTTCTTTCATTTGGCACATTGTCGGCACAACAGGCTGTTTTAAAATTTATTTGTTTTAATCATTTATAAAATAATTCATATATCCCTCTTGTTTTATCCAACTTTCTAAAAAAGCATGATAGCCTTGTTTAGGCAAAGCCAACTCGTAATATAGCTGGCTTCTTGGCTTATTACTCATGCCCTCAAGAGGCTCCATGTAAAGTTGCTACATTGTGTAATTGCCAAACTATGTAATTCTTCTTAGCAAAATGCAACAAATACTCCATTTGAATAAAGACTAAACAACATGGAGTTAATTCATTAAATTGCATTTTAGATATTTATAAAAAAGTTTGAAGAACTTGTTTCACAATCGACAAAATTATATTTACATATCCATATTTTCATCTTCGAAGTTTTCCTCACTTTCTTCTATTCATAAAGCTAATCTTCAATTTCCATAACAATGTCTATAGGATCTATCAATTCATCCTCTTTGTAAAAATCCAGATCTTCATCTTCGAAGTCTTCTTCACTTTCCTCTATTCTTAATGCTAAGTAATCTTCAATTTCATTAAGAACGTCTGGAATATCTCTTATTATTGGAATAGCTAAGGATATATTCTTTTTGTAAAAATCCATATAAGATTTCTCTTGATTCGGCTTTTTCACTCTTTTTGGAATTAAATATTTTTTAATACTGTTGTCTAAATCTGCTTTTAAATCATCAGAATACAATATTAGATGATAATTCTGAAACCAATATTCTTCACCGACATTTTCTTTTAATTTATCAATTTCCTCTTTTTCAAAGTGCCCTTCTTGTAGGTAATATGAAATTAAGATTTGATTTTTTGTTTCGAGCACGAGAGTTTTATTTTCTATCAATATATCCATAAAATTAAATATTTTTATTGCGTAATAAAAATATAATTGCTCTTCATTAAACGTTGTTTTAAGGGCTTCTCTATACCTAACTTGGAAAAATTTACGCAATTTATTGTTATCAAAATTACTCATATCATTAAATTTATCCATCGTATACAACATAGTTTCAGGAGATAACTTAAGAAGATAACATAATTGGTGGTAATCATAATCCTTAACTTGATAATTTTCAAGGTCTAACTCTCTAAAATATTTTGTTTTAAAGAAATTATTTATAAAGACTTTTTTAAGTTTATCATCTTCCAATTTTGACACTCTATAAACAAGTTGGTTTATAAAATATAGCTTGTTATCATCTCTTTCCATGTCGTATCTAACATTACAATGGGCAATTAATTTTTTCCAATACCTTGCAACTAAGTTGTAATTATTAAAAGATTCATATGTCCAAACTTCTTTTTTATTATCATTTCTTTCTAATTCATACTTCTCTAAAACCTCATCAAAGATTCTTGTTACTACATCATCATCCCCTCTATTACAGAAAAAGTAAAAATCATCAGAGAAATAAGAGAACTCACAGTCAATCCCTGATCTTCTAATTTCTTCTTTAATGTCATTGCTGATATTCTTCAGGTTACTTTCTGCGAAATATAATGACAAGTAATTTCCCACTATTAATCCATTTGTATTTCCTCTATTCATATTAGATAGGAATCGTTCTTGATGTGTTTCAAAGTCAATTAAATGCGTATATACCCTTCCGTAGTATTCCTTTATATCCATCTTAAGCAGCTGGTCATATACACATAGTCTGTTAAAATCTTCTTCTAATTGTTTATCATATTCTCCTGATACAAAATCCCCAGTCTCAATGTTTGCAGATAAGCGTTTATGTAAAGGATCTAAATTTTGAATTGTATCGAAATTTGATAAATCCTTAAAATGTTCATAAGCTGCTACAAAATTTAATATATTTGGCATCTTCAGGGTGCGATACTTATCTTCTTGTTTTCTAACTCTAAAATTAAAAGGATCAACCCAGCTCAAATTGCTAATATTGAATGAAGATATATCTTCTGGCATTTTAAGCGCATCAACATCAAGATAATGCTTAACTGCATTTTTAAAATTATACAAATTATTAAGTTTCATCTTTTCCTCCTAAATGTGAAGCATCATTTTAAATAAACCTTTTTATATTTTATTTTACTAATGTACTACTCTTTTACATAGTGTTTTTTAGTTGAAAATAAATCCGCACTTCTAGATAAATAAAATACGTACTTTTCTTCCACTAAACTAATTCTTTTATTAAAGGTTCTTTTATTAAAGGTTCTTTTATTAAATAAAAAAAAACCGAAATTTTTAATTCCGGTTGACCATTTTTATCAAAGGTATGACTTTCTTATAAACAATACAACATTACTTCAAATCGACACCTGTTACAGATGAAGAGTAAAGTTAATAAAGATTTGGCACAAATTTGGCACATAGAAAAAGAAAACCCCGAGAAATCAACATCTCGGGGTTGTTTTTGATACCGGTGGTCGGGGTCGAACCGACACTCCAAAGGAACACGATTTTGAGTCGTGCGCGTCTGCCAATTCCGCCACACCGGCACAATGGAGATAAAAAAAATCGGATAAACCGATTAAGTAAGAAATTATGGAGGCGGCAACCGGATTTGAACCGGTGATAAAGGTGTTGCAGACCTGTGCCTTACCACTTGGCTATGCCGCCTTAATATTTGGAGCGGAAGACGAGGTTCGAACTCGCGACCCCCACCTTGGCAAGGTGGTGTTCTACCACTGAACTACTTCCGCAAAAAAATGGCTGGGGTACCTGGATTCGAACCAGGGCGTGACGGAATCAAAATCCGTTGCCTTACCGCTTGGCTATACCCCAAAAGTTAAATATATATAAATGGGGCGACTGATGGGAATCGAACCCACGAATGCCTGAACCACAATCAGGTGCGTTAACCACTTCGCCACAACCGCCATATTATTATATTTTATTATTTTAAATTAAATGGGGCGACTGATGGGAATCGAACCCACGAATGCCTGAACCACAATCAGGTGCGTTAACCACTTCGCCACAACCGCCATGAAATTAATTAATTGGCAGGGGCAGTAGGAATCGAACCCACATCAAAGGTTTTGGAGACCTCTATTCTACCGTTAAACTATGCCCCTATGAATAAAAAACTGGTGGAGGGGGACGGATTCGAACCGCCGAACCCTAAGGAGCGGATTTACAGTCCGCCGCGTTTAGCCACTTCGCTACCCCTCCGGAAAAGTCATGGTGCCGGCGATAGGAGTCGAACCCACGACCTACTGATTACAAGTCAGTTGCTCTACCAACTGAGCTACACCGGCAAAAAAATATGGTGGGTCAGGACGGAATCGAACCGCCGACACTTAGAGCTTCAATCTAATGCTCTACCAACTGAGCTACTGACCCATATTTTTTAAAAAATGGCGGTCCCGACCGGGATCGAACCGGCGATCTCCTGCGTGACAGGCAGGCATGTTAACCGCTACACCACGGGACCATTTTGGTTGCGGGGGCCGGATTTGAACCAACGACCTTCGGGTTATGAGCCCGACGAGCTACCACTGCTCCACCCCGCGATAATAAGGTGATTTATTTAAATAATGGTGGAGGATGACGGGCTCGAACCGCCGACCCTCTGCTTGTAAGGCAGATGCTCTCCCAGCTGAGCTAATCCTCCATCTGGGTATTAAATGGTGACCCCTACGGGATTCGAACCCGTGTTACCGCCGTGAAAGGGCGGTGTCTTAACCACTTGACCAAGGGGCCTTCGTTTGGAATAAAAAATCCTTAAAGTGCTGGCGGAGAGTAAGGGATTTGAACCCTTGAGACAGTGTTAACCGCCTACACGATTTCCAATCGTGCTCCTTCGGCCACTCGGACAACTCTCCAAGAATGGCTCCGAAGGCAGGACTCGAACCTGCGACAACCTGATTAACAGTCAGGTGCTACTACCAACTGAGCTACTTCGGAATAATTTTATCATATAGCCTAGCGACGTCCTACTCTCACAGGGGGAAGCCCCCAACTACCATCGGCGCTAAAGAGCTTAACTTCCGTGTTCGGTATGGGAACGGGTGTGACCTCTTTGCCATCATCACTAGACTATTTTAAAAGACAATACTTATTATAACATATCTTATTAAAATTACAAGCATATTTTTAATAGTTTTTATTCTTTCAAAACTGGATAAACGGTGCATTGAATGTTTCAAACATTGTGGTTAAGTCCTCGATCGATTAGTATTCGTCAGCTCCATGTGTCACCACACTTCCACCTCGAACCTATCTACCTCATCGTCTTTGAGGGATCTTACTTACTTGCGTAATGGGAAATCTCATCTTGAGGGGGGCTTCATGCTTAGATGCTTTCAGCACTTATCCCGTCCACACATAGCTACCCAGCGATGCCTTTGGCAAGACAACTGGTACACCAGCGGTGTGTCCATCCCGGTCCTCTCGTACTAAGGACAGCTCCTCTCAAATTTCCTACGCCCACGACGGATAGGGACCGAACTGTCTCACGACGTTCTGAACCCAGCTCGCGTACCGCTTTAATGGGCGAACAGCCCAACCCTTGGGACCGACTACAGCCCCAGGATGCGATGAGCCGACATCGAGGTGCCAAACCTCCCCGTCGATGTGGACTCTTGGGGGAGATAAGCCTGTTATCCCCGGGGTAGCTTTTATCCGTTGAGCGATGGCCCTTCCATGCGGAACCACCGGATCACTAAGCCCGTCTTTCGACCCTGCTCGACTTGTAGGTCTCGCAGTCAAGCTCCCTTGTGCCTTTACACTCTACGAATGATTTCCAACCATTCTGAGGGAACCTTTGGGCGCCTCCGTTACCTTTTAGGAGGCGACCGCCCCAGTCAAACTGTCCGCCTGACACTGTCTCCTACCCCGCTAAGGGGCATGGGTTAGAATTTCAATACAACCAGGGTAGTATCCCACCGACGCCTCCTTCGAAGCTGGCGCTCCGAGATCTCTGGCTCCTACCTATCCTGTACAAGTTGTACCAAAATTCAATATCAGGCTACAGTAAAGCTCCACGGGGTCTTTCCGTCCTGTCGCGGGTAACCTGCATCTTCACAGGTACTATAATTTCACCGAGTCTCTCGTTGAGACAGTGCCCAGATCGTTACGCCTTTCGTGCGGGTCGGAACTTACCCGACAAGGAATTTCGCTACCTTAGGACCGTTATAGTTACGGCCGCCGTTTACTGGGGCTTCAATTCGCAGCTTCGCTTGCGCTAACCACTCCTCTTAACCTTCCAGCACCGGGCAGGCGTCAGCCCCTATACGTCACCTTACGGTTTTGCAGAGACCTGTGTTTTTGCTAAACAGTCGCCTGGGCCTATTCACTGCGGCTCTCATGCGCTTGCACGCTCAAGAGCACCCCTTCTCCCGAAGTTACGGGGTCATTTTGCCGAGTTCCTTAACGAGAGTTCTCTCGCACACCTTAGGATTCTCTCCTCGACTACCTGTGTCGGTTTGCGGTACGGGCACCTCTCACCTCGATAGAGGCTTTTCTTGGCAGTGTGAAATCAGGAACTTCGTCCATACGGACTCGCCATCACAGCTCAACGTTACAGTGTGCGGATTTGCCTACACACACGCCTTACTGCTTGGACGCGCACAACCAACGGCGCGCTTACCCTATCCTACTGCGTCCCCCCATTTCTCAAACGGTGAGGAGGTGGTACAGGAATATCAACCTGTTGTCCATCGCCTACGCCTATCGGCCTCGGCTTAGGTCCCGACTAACCCTGAGCGGACGAGCCTTCCTCAGGAAACCTTAGTCATACGGTGGACGGGATTCTCACCCGTCTTTCGCTACTCATACCGGCATTCTCACTTCTAAGCGCTCCACCAGTCCTTCCGATCTGACTTCAACGCACTTAGAACGCTCTCCTACCACTGACATCATAGATGTCAATCCACAGCTTCGGTGAATCGTTTAGCCCCGATACATTTTCGGCGCAGCGTCACTCGACCAGTGAGCTATTACGCACTCTTTAAATGATGGCTGCTTCTAAGCCAACATCCTGGTTGTCTGTGCAACGCCACATCCTTTTCCACTTAACGATTACTTTGGGACCTTAGCTGGTGGTCTGGGCTGTTTCCCTTTTGACTACGGATCTTATCACTCGCAGTCTGACTCCCGTGTATAAATATCTGGCATTCGGAGTTTGTCTGAATTCGGTAAACCGGGATGGCCCCCTAGTCCAAACAGTGCTCTACCTCCAGTATTCTCATCACGAGGCTAGCCCTAAAGCTATTTCGGAGAGAACCAGCTATCTCCAAGTTCGATTGGAATTTCTCCGCTACCCACACCTCATCCCCGCACTTTTCAACGTGCGTGGGTTCGGGCCTCCAGTAAGTGTTACCTCACCTTCACCCTGGACATGGGTAGATCACCTGGTTTCGGGTCTACGACCACGTACTAATTCGCCCTATTCAGACTCGCTTTCGCTGCGGCTCCGCCTTCTAAAGCTTAACCTCGCACGTAATCGTAACTCGCCGGTTCATTCTACAAAAGGCACGCTATCACCCATTAACGGGCTCTAACTACTTGTAGGCACACGGTTTCAGGATCTCTTTCACTCCCCTTCCGGGGTGCTTTTCACCTTTCCCTCACGGTACTGGTTCACTATCGGTCACTAGGTAGTATTTAGCCTTGGGAGATGGTCCTCCCGGATTCCGACGGAATTTCACGTGTTCCGCCGTACTCAGGATCCACTCAGGAGAGAACGAACTTTCGACTACAGGGCTTTTACCTGCTCTGGCGGACCTTTCCAAGTCGCTTCATCTAACTCGCTCTTTTGTAACTCCGTATAGAGTGTCCTACAACCCCAAGAGGCAAGCCTCTTGGTTTGGGCTCTTCCCGTTTCGCTCGCCGCTACTCAGGGAATCGATTTTTCTTTCTCTTCCTCCAGGTACTTAGATGTTTCAGTTCCCTGGGTCTGCCTTCAAGACGCTATGAATTCACGTCAAGATACTACGCGATTAAACGTAGTGGGTTCCCCCATTCGGAAATCTCCGGATCAAAGCTCACTTACAGCTCCCCGAAGCATATCGGTGTTAGTGCCGTCCTTCTTCGGCTCCTAGTGCCAAGGCATTCGCCGTGCGCCCTTAATAACTTAACCAAGTTATTAAGCCTATAAAAAAACTTAAAAAATTAATGTGTTTGTTACAATTTCAATGTCGTTTTATCCAGTTTTCAAAGAACAAGTTTTGAAGTGTTTCATTCGTAAGAATGAACCTTCAAAACTGAACGCAAAACGTAATCTTACAAACCCTAGGTTTGTATTCCGAAAATATCCTTAGAAAGGAGGTGATCCAGCCGCACCTTCCGATACGGCTACCTTGTTACGACTTCACCCCAATCATCTATCCCACCTTCGGCGGCTGGCTCCAAAAGGTTACCCCACCGACTTCGGGTGTTACAAACTCTCGTGGTGTGACGGGCGGTGTGTACAAGGCCCGGGAACGTATTCACCGCGGCATGCTGATCCGCGATTACTAGCGATTCCGGCTTCATGTAGGCGAGTTGCAGCCTACAATCCGAACTGAGAACGACTTTATCGGATTAGCTCCCTCTCGCGAGTTGGCAACCGTTTGTATCGTCCATTGTAGCACGTGTGTAGCCCAGGTCATAAGGGGCATGATGATTTGACGTCATCCCCACCTTCCTCCGGTTTGTCACCGGCAGTCACCTTAGAGTGCCCAACTAAATGATGGCAACTAAGATCAAGGGTTGCGCTCGTTGCGGGACTTAACCCAACATCTCACGACACGAGCTGACGACAACCATGCACCACCTGTCACCGTTGTCCCCGAAGGGAAAACCATATCTCTACAGTGGTCAACGGGATGTCAAGACCTGGTAAGGTTCTTCGCGTTGCTTCGAATTAAACCACATGCTCCACCGCTTGTGCGGGCCCCCGTCAATTCCTTTGAGTTTCAGTCTTGCGACCGTACTCCCCAGGCGGAGTGCTTAATGCGTTAGCTGCAGCACTAAGGGGCGGAAACCCCCTAACACTTAGCACTCATCGTTTACGGCGTGGACTACCAGGGTATCTAATCCTGTTTGCTCCCCACGCTTTCGCGCCTCAGCGTCAGTTACAGACCAGAAAGTCGCCTTCGCCACTGGTGTTCCTCCAAATCTCTACGCATTTCACCGCTACACTTGGAATTCCACTTTCCTCTTCTGCACTCAAGTCCCCCAGTTTCCAATGACCCTCCACGGTTGAGCCGTGGGCTTTCACATCAGACTTAAAGGACCGCCTGCGCGCGCTTTACGCCCAATAATTCCGGACAACGCTTGCCACCTACGTATTACCGCGGCTGCTGGCACGTAGTTAGCCGTGGCTTTCTAATAAGGTACCGTCAAGGTACAGCCAGTTACTACTGTACTTGTTCTTCCCTTACAACAGAGTTTTACGATCCGAAAACCTTCTTCACTCACGCGGCGTTGCTCCATCAGGCTTTCGCCCATTGTGGAAGATTCCCTACTGCTGCCTCCCGTAGGAGTCTGGGCCGTGTCTCAGTCCCAGTGTGGCCGATCACCCTCTCAGGTCGGCTACGCATCGTCGCCTTGGTGAGCCGTTACCTCACCAACTAGCTAATGCGCCGCGGGCCCATCTTATAGCGACAGCCGAAACCGTCTTTCAGTGTTTCACCATGAGGTAAAACAGATTATTCGGTATTAGCCCCGGTTTCCCGGAGTTATCCCAAACTATAAGGTAGGTTGCCCACGTGTTACTCACCCGTCCGCCGCTAACGTCAAAGGAGCAAGCTCCTTCTCTGTTCGCTCGACTTGCATGTATTAGGCACGCCGCCAGCGTTCGTCCTGAGCCAGGATCAAACTCTCCATAAAAAGAAATTTGATTAGCTCAAATTGTTTTGCTGGCATCATGTTTGATGTCCAAAATTTTGTTTCGTTCACCAACTCAAGGTTAGCTACTAAAAACTTTATTGATTACGTTTTGCTTGTTCAGTTTTCAAGGTTCATTTTATTATCGCTTGTTTTCAGCGACTTCTTTATATTAACATCCCACTCAATTCGTGTCAACAACTTTTTCAAAAAAGTTTTTTTCAAACATTTCATTGAGTTTTCGTTATGTCTTAGCGATAATTAATATAATACAATACCGATATATTAATCGTCAACAACTTTTTCAAAAAAAAATATCGAGGTATTTTTTTATACCTCGATTACTAGCATACTACAGTCCCTACTCCATTTCTAGAGCTTCTTTATTTGCCTTGTAATGACGGTGGAATATCATGTCGCTTTTCGCAACGATAGGTTCTATTTGAATATAGCCTTTATCCACTAAGTATTCTATAAACACTTCTAAATCAACTGAGTAGTTCATGAGCTCCTCATGATCGTGCAATTCCTGGATTGTCCAAGTTTCTTTTGCTTGCATTACTTCTAAAATATGTTGAGCGCCGTCTCTAGTACGCGAATGTATTAAAAACTCACTTGCTAAAAACAATAGCTCTAATCGTTTTTCTATCGGCTCATTACTCATAACGAGCTCCTCGTATAATTTATAAATCGCTGGTTCTATTTTTTTCACTTGTGCCCAAACAGTTACTTCCGGATAAAGTCCACTATCAATAATCGATAAACGACCTAAATGATGTAATGAATCTACTACATGATTATAAGCATCTAGATAACTCCCCTTTTCAAAGTACTCTTTTCCTTCTAAGTAACGTCGAATTAACTTTGAAAATTGAATACCCGTTTTGATTTTACGACCGCTAAACGGAAACTCCTGTAATTCAATTTTTAATTTATGAAGAAATTCATTACGATCGAATAATACTCTACCAAAGAAAATCCAATCGACCACTTTTTTATTTGAGCCAATAAGTAACCACTTTCGTATCATTTTCTCAGTAACAGTATGTAAAGCTACTTTATTTCCTTCATATAAGTAATGTTTCGTAAAGACTGGCTTTTCTGCTTCTTTTACAATAATCAGTAAGATTGTATCAAATGTATCTGTAACATTACTTTGTTCCTCACGTTTTTCCACTAAAATAACGCCTAATGTATTCGACTGACTTGCACGTTCCTGGTAAATTGAACGTAAAACTTGCTCCATGTTCAGTCCTCCTCTATTTGCTTATGACCTTTTATCTGTCGCGAAAGCACAACGACAGCTACAAATGTTTTCTGTGCGAAAGTGAAACGACAGCATCAAATGTTTTCTCTGTGCGAAAGCGTAGCGACAGCAACAACAAATGTTTTCTGTAGCGAAAGCAACGCGTCAGCTACAATTACGCCAAGGCGAAATCGATTTCGTTAAAATTTCGACATACTCTAAAAGTATTCCTTCTTTCCATGCTTACAAAGCTAAAATACTTTGTTCTTATATGTTATAGTAGATTTTAGATTGGGAGGCAAGATGATAAATGAAACCTTACAAAAGTAAAATTAATAAGATTCGTTCATTCGCATTAGCACTTATTTTTATCGGCTTTGTAGTTATGTATGGGGGAATCTTCTTTAAAAACTATCCTATTCTAGTATTAATTTTCATGTCCCTTGGTGTACTTTGTATTATTGGGAGTACAGTCGTATATGCATGGATCGGACTTCTCTCAGCACGAGCCGTTCAGGTAGCATGTCCTAATTGCAATAAGCACACAAAAATATTAGGTCGTGTAGATATGTGTATGTACTGCAATGAACCTTTAACGCTGGATCCAACTCTAGAAGGAAAAGAGTTCGACCAATCTTATAATAAGACAAAAAAATCCTAGCCCTCATATAAGAGCTAGGATTTTTTATTGTACCTTTGTAGATACATCTTTACACGATGGACAAGTGCCGTAAATCTCTAAACGATGCGAATGCACATCAAAGCCTGTTACTTGTGATGCAAATTGTTCTATTTCGTCGAGACCAGGATAATGGAAGTCGACTATTTTCCCACAGCATTCACAAATCATATGATAATGATCATTTGTAACAAAATCGAAGCGACTTGAAGCATCACCATAAGTTAATTCTTTCACTAGACCAACTTCACGAAATACGCGAAGGTTATTATAGACAGTCGCTACGCTCATATTTGGGAATTTCCCTTCAAGTGCTTTATAAATTTCATCGGCAGTTGGATGTGCCATTGTTTGAATTAAATATTCCAAAATAGCATGACGCTGAGGAGTAATTCGTACACCAGTTGTTTTTAACGTGTCAAGTGCATCCTGTAAATGCGTTGCAGACATCGTCATGCACCTCTTTCATAAATATTATTAATTGATAATTGTTATAAATAGTGTATCGAATTAAGCTTACTTCTGTCAACATTCACACACATTTCAGTTTAAATAACTTCTTTTTATGGTACCTCAATAACCTCTTGATAAATCCATTACATTTTCTAAGTCTGTTTCACCACGCAGCCACTTCTTTAAACTTGGCTTAAAGATTTCTAAGCTACGTTCAACATATCGCGATGAGTGGCTTGAAATATGTGGGGATACAATTACATTTGGTAAAGTCCATAATGGATGATCCGTTGCTAAAGGCTCTTGTTCAAATACATCTAAAACAGCATAACCAATTTCACCCGATTGAATCGCATGAACCAGAACGTTTTCCTCTACTAAGTTTCCGCGTCCAAAATTCATGAACATAGCATCATTTTTCATCGCTTTAAAATGTTCTTCTTTCAATAAATGTGTAGTCTCTGCTGTTTTAGGTAATACAGAAATGACAATATCAGCCTTTGGTAAAACTTCTATTAATCGATCAAAGCTCACCATGTCATTCATATAAGCCGCTTCCTTACCTGAACGGTTACAGCCAATCGTCGCAACACCAAAAGCTTGCAATAAACGACCTACTTCCGAGCCGATAGCTCCTGGTCCTAAAATAAGCGCTGTACTATCACGTAACTCGGTTTGTTTCGCTTTTTTTGACCATTCACTTTTCTGCTGCTGCTCATAGATCCAAGGCAGTGCACGCTTAATCCCTAAAATATGGGCGAGCATCGATTCTGCCATTGGTGTTTTATGAATGCCACGCACATTTGAAACTAAAATCCCTCGTTCAACAATGGCTTGAGCTGGCATTTTTTCTACCCCCGCTGAAGCTACAAAAATCCACTTAACATTTGTTGCATACTGAATATTTTCATCAGTTAAATCTTCACCATAGGTTACAAGCACATCTGCTTTTTGTAGTTCATCGTTTGATAAACCATTTTCAAAAATAAAATCAACTTGCAGAAATTCTGCTATTAGTGGCTCACGTAAGTCTGGTCTTGGTTCAAACGTAAAATAAATTCTCATTGCGTTACCCCCCATTCTGCTAAATATGTATACACATCTTCAATATGATTTTTCACACGTACTTTACGCCAAGCCTTTATAAGATTTCCTTCTGCATCAATTAAAAATGTCGAACGTTCTATACCCATATATTCGCGTCCATACATCTTTTTCAGTACCCATACTCCATACGCCTCTGCCACTGCATGGTCCTCATCCACTAATAGTGAAAATGGTAATCCATGCTTATCTATAAATTTGACATGCTTTTTCACATCGTCAGGACTAATTCCAAGTACAACTACATTTAATTTACTAAAATCCTCATGCTTATCACGGAAGTCGCAAGCCTCCGTAGTACAACCCGGCGTCATATCTTTAGGATAAAAATATAAAATAACATGTTGTCCTTTGAAATCCGCTAACGTTACTCTTTCTCCTGTTTCATTCACAAGGGAAAAATCTGGTGCTTTTTTTCCTTCTATTAAAGCCATATCAATCTCCTCCTCTGTATGTTTTATTTTACTCCAAGTAACAAAACAAGTCATATCCCTTAATTTCTTTGGATTTCTTGCACTGATAGGTCTACAATAGATGAAGTATAAAGATTTAGGAGGCAATATATATGAATCACACAAAATCTGAGGCAGTACACGCAGAAGCGCTACAACACATCGTTGGTGGTGTAAATAGCCCTTCTCGTTCTTATAAGGCAGTTGGTGGAGGTTCACCGGTAGCAATGGCTCGTGGAAAAGGAGCTTATTTTTGGGATGTTGATGGCAACCGCTACATCGACTATCTAGCAGCTTACGGTCCAATCGTTACTGGTCACGGTCACCCGCATATCGCAAAAGCAATTACAAACGCAGCGGAGAATGGCACTTTATTTGGTACACCAACAGAATACGAAGTTACTTTTGCTAAAATGCTAAAAGAAGCAATCCCATCTATGGATAAGGTACGCTTTAACAACTCTGGTACAGAAGCTGTCATGACAACAATTCGTGTCGCTCGTGCTTATACTGGTCGTACAAAAGTTATGAAGTTTGCTGGCTGTTATCACGGTCACTTTGACTTAGTATTAGTAGCTGCTGGTTCTGGTCCTGCAACATTAGGAACACCAGACTCAGCAGGTGTTACAACTTCAACAGCAGAGGAAGTTATTACTGTACCATTTAACAACCCTAAAGCATTTACGGAAGCTATGGATAAATGGGGCGATCAAATTGCTGCCATTTTAATAGAGCCTATCGTTGGAAACTTCGGTATCGTAGAGCCTAACCCTGGCTTCTTAGAATTAGTTCATGCAACAGCAAAGGAAAAAGGTGCATTAACGATTTACGATGAAGTTATTACTGCATTCCGCTTCCACTATGGTGGCGCTCAAAACTTATTAGGCTTAACACCAGACCTTACTGCACTTGGTAAAGTAATCGGTGGTGGTTTACCTATTGGTGCATATGGTGGTCGCAAAGAAATTATGGACACAGTTGCTCCACTTGGTCCTGCCTACCAAGCAGGTACAATGGCTGGAAACCCTGCATCTATGCAAGCTGGTATTGCCTGCCTAGAAGTATTACAAACGCCAGGTATTTATGATGAAATGGACCGTCTCGGAGGCATTTTAGAGGAAGGGATCTTGGCTGCTGCGAAAAAACATGATGTAACAATTACTCTTAATCGTCTTAAAGGGGCTCTTACAATTTACTTTACAGATGTGACAGTAGAAAACTATGAGCAGGCTGAAAACTCAGACGGTGAAATCTTTGGCCGCTTCTTTAAATTAATGCTTGAACAAGGAGTTAATTTAGCACCATCGAAATATGAAGCATGGTTCTTAACAACAGAACATACAGAGGCAGATATTCTTGAAACAATTAAAGCAGTAGATCATGCATTTTCTCAATTGTAATTATGTAATCGCATAAAAAACATCTGTTCAACAGTTATTTAAATTAGCGACAATCATAAATTAGTAAGGCGGCTCTTCTAAGAGTCGTCTTTTTTCATTTAAATGACATACAAATCTATGTATTTTATGAACACTTCCTTCTATAATGTAAAGAAGCATTAATTATGCCTTAGCATAATTGTGTCCCGCTGAAAGAAGTTAAAAATTTTAGACAGAAAGGACATCCACTTTCTATGAAATTAGGTGCCCGTGTATTTAAAACTGGTGTTGCCATTGTGTTCGCCCTATTTATTGCTGAGTTGTTAGAGTTACCTTCACCTGTTTTTGCCGGAATTGCAGCTATTTTTGCGATTCAGCCATCTATTTATCGCTCCTATCAAACGATAGTTGAGCAAGTACAGGCAAATATTATAGGAGCTACCATCGCGGTCATTTTCGGCTTACTTTTTGGTCACCATGTAGTAGCAGTTGGCATTGCCGTCATTACTGCTATTGGCTTAATGTTAAAATTTAAACTTGAAAAATCGTTGTCTCTAGCACTTGTCACAGTTGTAGCAATTATGGAGATTCAGGGTGATGACTTCATTACATTTGGCCTTATTCGCTTTATTACCATTTTAGTTGGAGTGTTAGCAGCATTTGTTGTCAACCTATTCTTCCTACCACCAAAATACGAAGTAAAGCTTTTCCGTAAGATTTACTTTTTACAGGATGATATAATTCGCTGGACGAGACTTGCTGTACGTCAGGCATCTGAACATACATCAACAAAAGGAGCATTAAGCAAATTTAAGGATCGTATGCAACGAGTTGATACACTGTATGATTTTTATAAGGAAGAACGTAATTATTTAAAAAATAAAAAGTATGTAAAAGCACGTAAATTAGTTGTTTATCGTCAAATGATCACAACGTCAAAGAAAAGCTTGGAGCTGCTTCAGCGTCTTCATAATCATGAAAATGAATTAGCACAGCTACCGACACAATTTCATTTAATGATTCAAGAGCGACTTGATTTCCTGCTGACTTACCATGAGCAGCTATTGTTAAAATATACAGGGAAATTAAAGCCCGAACATTCAGAGTGGAGTAAAAACATCGATTATGTTCAGCGCAATGAGTTGATGGAAATATTTATCAAACAAATAACGTATGCACATGATGAAGGCGATACAGAATTCTCAAGCTATCACTTGCTTTATATTTTATCGCGTATTTTAGATTACGAAGAAAACCTAGAACATTTAGATACGCTCATCGTGTCGTATCAGACTCATCATGGTCATGAAATCAATGTGGAATTTGAAGAGGAATTTATTTAACTAAAAAAACGATAGATTGGATTATACCATTCTGTCGTTTTTTAAATTTGATATACTGCAACAGGTGTGTTGATTAACCATTTTGTCCATCCTTATTAATTAGAAGGCTCTGATTTCCGCTACGTGCTACTCGCTTTGTCGCGGGAGTCGAGTAGACCTACGCTACAATCAGTTAAAATGGAAATATATTAGCAAAATAGTAACAAAAAAATCCTTTTATCGCTCAAAACAATCCTATTTTCCCCTAAACAACATGCTCTTAAGCATCAGCATCTTTTAGTGAATAAGCCCCCCTAAAGTAACAGTTTTACCCTAGAGGGGATACTATTCTTTTTTATGAACAGTTCAGTTACGTAATGCCATCAGTTTTTTCTCTGCTTGCTTACGCTGTTCTGTTTGTTCATCGCGCAACTTCCTATAATTAGTAATACCTAAAACAATGATATCCCATATTTCTTCGAGAGTTTGTGTTGTTTCAGGCTGTTGTGCCATAGCAGTACTTAGTTCCACAGTTTCATTGCTAACTCCTCCGAATTGCTTCATACGCTTTTCAAAGGCTGCTACTGAATCATTTTGTAGTTTTTGACGTTTTTCATTAACCGCATTCATAATCCCCATTTTAAAAACAGGAATCGTTGTTACAAACGCATTATTAATTTGCTCCATTAGCTCACTATTGCCATAACGAAGCATCTCAATTTGCGGGGCTGCTAAAATAGCAACCATACGTGATTTCTCAAGTTCTTCTATTTTTTGCTCGAGCAATTCAGCAATGGTTTGCAAACTATTCAGTTCCATTCTTGCTATTTGGTTACCTGCTTCACTCTGCTTTTCATACATAGGTATTAATGTTGTCGAGACTTCTTGTAATTTTAATTCTGCAGCTACTATATACTTTTCAAGGTCAAGATAATACATCAAATCTTCGTTGTATAGTCGTGCAAGCATACGATTATCCTTTGCCAATGCTTCTTCCATTAGCACAAATTGATAATGTATCTTCTCTATATCTCTACCTAGAATATTGTATTTGGCAAACAAATCTTCTTCTTTTTGTGCTTCACGCTTAAACAACTTTCTAAAAAAGCCTTTCTGCTCAATTACTTCCTTTTTATCGAATTTTGACATCAAGACTTCAAGCTGCTTTAATAAATCATTTGATTCATTTGCTTTAGATTGCGTTATCATGTTTAAAATTTGATCAGAGAAATGTGATAGTTTCGTTGCAGGCCCTTTACCCAATGCCATTAAATCTAGTTGATTTTTTATATTTATCTGATCTGCAATTTGCTTTACTTCCGCATTTTGACGTAATTGTCGTTTTGCTGCTTCTGCTGTTTCCAGTGTCAGTTGCTCAAGAGTAACAGGGTTATTTGACATCGTGCGCCTCCTTCCTAACCATCAGAAAAAGCGATTAAATAGTTTTTTTATCATTTTATCTGGTTTGTTTTTTTGTTGTTTTGGTTCTTCATATTGTAAATCAAACAACATGTGCTCCAAACGATGTACATCAAATGTATCCTCTTGCAAATATTTTTCTAAATCTAGTTTGCCTGTCGGATTGTATAATACAATATCAATACCGAAGCGATTTAAAAATGCAAGAAGCACAATATCCTCTCGAGATAAAGTTGGCTGCTGTGGCGCTTGATATAATACTAATTTCGGCACCTCTTGCGAATAATCAAAGCTTTGCAATAAACGCAGTATTTCTTGAGGGATCATCGTCATTTGCTTAAATAAAAATAATTGTAAGTCATACAAAGGTTCGTTTGGCTGTTGTTTCAGCATTGGCTGTTCACATGAAGTTTTTATCGTATGGGCGATTGCACGTTGTAATTCTAATGTTAGATCGCCATATTGCCACCAATCACTTTGCACAATACGCTCTACTGATAGTTCACCATTCACTAGGCAATGCTTATAGTGAAAATGATAGTTGGCTCTACTAGTTGTCACAAATGGAAACTCCTGTACAAATACAGTTTGTTGGCTAGCAAGCAGTTGATGCATATAATGCCAATATTCTTCACGTCTACTCGAAACACCACTTATTTTCGCAAAAATGACTGGGATTATCACTTCATCTTTTATCACTTCAAATTTCGGGCGAACCATGGCCTTTTCGTTTGCATAAATAAAAATATCATCGTATGTCATACGTAGCGTTAAAGAGCGAGGCAGGAAATCTTTAAACTGCCAAGGTTTAAACACACCCGATTGCTGATCATGCATTAATTGTTCGAAATGCTGACTTGAACGATAACCAACTGTCGCCTGACGGTCACGCATCTTATCAGGAAAAGGCTGTAATGTTGTTTGATTTGCATAGGAATGCGTAATCGAAAACGCATCTGTAGGATCAATCTCTGCAAATTCATCAACTTTAGCTGGATGAAAAATCAATACATCGCAGCCAAGCTCCATTAATAATAATAAAAAATATCTCTGACTAATTGTTGTTTCGCCATACCAAACGACTTTTGGAAAGTCATCTGTCGGCTTCATCGATTTCGTCCATTCAATCCAATGGTTTTTTAACCACTTCACCATATCAATTAAAAATCGACGAAAATCATTTGCAAGTAAGCCTAGTGATTGTTGCTCTTGAAAACGTTCAACAACTCGAATCGTCGCCAGCTGTAAATGACGATTCATGTCGGCATCATCATGCTTCGGTATTAACTGATAACCAAACATCATAGCCACTAAACGACTAATAGATAAACCTTTAGGTGTTTGCTGATGCTGTGTTAAAATATTTTGTAGTGCCTGAAAATCCTTTTGTTCTATATGTTTGTTTAATTCTTCACTTAAAATATGGATATTTGACTGTTGTGACAATGTAAATAATGAATTAAAATAATCATCTTCTTCTATCGGTGTACCTAACACACGAACAGCAATGCGACTAAAACTCACCTGCTGCGCTGTTTCTTCATAAAATGCGCGACTCTTTGGTGAATCTTGGAACGCCTGTAGCCAATCATCCGGATCACGTTCTAGCACTGATTTAATTGTGATTGTTTGCATACAAACGTCACCTCCTCCAAAATCATCTTCTTTAATACATGCTCAAAAATAACATATTCATGTTTACCCATTGTGTTGCATCACTTATATTTACTTGCCGATCATTTAAATGAAACTTACTTAACAACTGTTTGCTTTGTAGCGAGTCTTAAAACTGCTTCAAGTAATTCTTTTGTAAATGCTTCACCACTGTGCACCGAATAGGTTGTATTCATTAGCGTTCGTGGTTGTTTATCCTTTAAATCCCCATGATGAGGTGTATAAGCGATGTCAGCCATCGCAAGCATTCCGTAATCCATAATAGAATCGCCAGCTGCTACATGCACATCATATGTACAAAGTTCTTTCATATACTCAATCGCCGCTTCCTTCGTAAGCACTTTAGGCATAAAATATAATTTTTTGCCTTGTAGAAGAACATGCCAACCGTATCCGTCAAATTCCTGGATAATTGCTTGTAATTCATCCGGGCGTAAAACATCTACATCAACATGATGAACATAAAATAGGTCATCTATGTAAAATGAACGCTGTAGCCATGTGTCCGATTTTATTGTATGAAAATGTTTTAACATATCCCGCTGAGGAATGGAAGAGTCTTCAATACGCATACGTAATGTTTTTGTCCAAGGTTCATATGGACGACCCTTTTCTAATATTGTACCTCCATTACTCGTAATTGCAAAAGTAGGGCTCAAATCATTGATAAAATGAATTTGTTCATATTGATACAAAGCTCGTGTTGTCACTGGTACAAACTGCACCTGTTTATGTACCTGTTGCAGTAATGGCGCAGTTACTTCTGTCATCATACTAATGATTTCATTCGCTCTTTGTTCAACTACAACCGTATTTGTTGCTGGCGGGAAATTATCCATCATGCGCCTTGAATAAATGAGTGTTCTATCTAAATCAGATGTAAATAGTAGCATATTTATCTCCTCTCTATTTCTTTAATAAGGCCGCAACATGCATACGACATATTTGAATATTCTTCTATTGGTACATTTCTTTCCTGCGCTAATAATAAGATGTGTTCAAGTTCATTCATGTATTTTGGATTAATTAAAATTTTCCATGGAATTCGTCTTAGTAATACTCGTGTTGTTTCACCAACACCAGGTTTAATAAAATGAATATTATAAATACCAAATGCCTGTTGAATCGCTTGCACTGATTTCATGCCCTGCCAAGTTATCGGAGAGGCTGTTCGCTCAAGAAGTTGTTGTTCAACCTCCTTCTGCACTTTTTCAAAACACGCAGCTACACGATCTATGTATAAGTTTGACACATCTACATCCTCGAGTTCTTTATAGTATTTAGCCCCATGAAAATCAGTTTCATCCATAAATTGCAAATTCAAAACCGTACGGCTCACCAACCCGGATACAGTGGAATTCAAACATGCTGAAGGGATTAAAAAATCTGCACGCGTTCCATAAATCGAAGCGCAATGTCCTGGATCAGCCAACACAGCCAAATTTGCACTCAGTTGCTCTTTATGATTTGCATTGAACTTTTCACATGACTGTAGCAATTCCGTTGTGATGGCACCTTTACCCGTCCAGCCATCGATAAATTGAATACTTGCTTGAGAATGTTTAGCAAAAATGTAACGAATAGCTGTCTCATCAAAACCTCGACCACGAAGAATGGATATGGAGTAATGAGGGACACAGACACTATAACGCATTTTTAAATAACGTTTAATTAAAATGCCTATTGGCGTACCTGCCCTTGCTAAACTCACAAGTACTAAATTTTCTAAACCATGATGTTCTACAATTTGTTCAGCCACAATACCAACAGCTAATGCAATGCGTTCTTTATAGACACTTAAAGTTTCATGAAAAAGTGCCATATACGCCTCAGTTGGATGATATTCGACTGGCAACATTTCTGAATAATGCGTACCAGATTGGATAAGACGTTCACGTTTTTCATTATCCAATTCAAGTAAGACATTACTAATATCACGAAATAAAAAAACAACATCTTCAGGTGCATAGCTACCCATTTTATCTGGCTGCATAATTGAGATCATTATTCTCCCTCCACTTCATGCATACAAACTACATAAATTTTCGCATTACTTACAGATTGCAATGCTTTCACAAATAGTGCTAGAACTTCTTTATTTGCTATACGTTCCACAACTACAAATAGTTCCGAGTAAGGGTGACTTTGTACATTATATAAATAGTTTTCAACACCATTATTTTCAGGACATTCAAAAGCAATTTTTTCTGTTATTGTATAGTCTTCATGATCTGTACAATAAATCGGACTTCGTGTTGTTGATTGAAAATAAACATCTTTACCTAAGTAAGCGGCAATTTGCATTGGGACATACATAAACTCACCTGTTCCAATTACTAGTGCCGGTCCATCTGTTCGTAGTTTTTTTAATTGCTTGGCGATTGCCTGTAATGCATCCTTTTGCTTGCTATGCTGCTCAGACGTCAACATAAATCTTCCGGTTGCTAGCATATAGGGTTCACTGTTTTCTAGACCGTTCTCCGCAATAGAACGATAATATCTACGCTCACCCGTTTCTTTTATCGGTAATAGCGATATATCTTGTGCAACACAGTCCATTGCTCTATTTGGGCTACTTGTTAAAAGCGGTGTACCACCACAACTAAAGTGACCACCCATAATCGCTATAAAATCAACCGATACTTGCCACTTCTCCTCTAATTGCTTAAAAATGGCTTGCTGTTGTTCAGAACGCCAGTCTAAAATGGATAGCACCGTATAATGCTTGACTAAAGGAAATTTCTTCCGTAACGTATTAATAATATTAACGACCGTATTTCCAGTTGTAATCTCATCATCAATTAGCACAATGCGCTTTGCCTGTAACAATTTTTCAGGTTCTTCAGTATAAATATTATGGCTTGTCGCATGTGAATGTTCTTCTTCAAATGTAACAAATGGTTCGAAGTCAGGTAGTACTTCTCGTGTCGTATGAATATACATAGCATTCGATTGAAACGTATTAAACACAGCATGACCAAGTGCTGTTGCTGTTTCTGCAAATCCAATAAACAATGTTTCCTCAGGCAGTGTCATACATGCATCCATAGATCGTTGTAAATCATCCTGCTCATTGAAAGTTTTAAGTGCCTGTACAATAGATGGAATGCTATTTACTTCTTGATCAACAAGCCTCTGATAATACATCATTGCTAGGAGATTTCCTGTAAGCAATGGTATTTGTGGACGAACAGCTAAATGTTTTCCAAGAACCGTACTGACAAATAAAAATTGTCTTTTCTTATTAATACGTGCCGCCATTTTAAATAAATCTGTGGCTGCAAAATCATATGGATTATGTGTGATCTCAATCTCTATGTCATAACTTTGAAGAATATTTAACTTATTTTTTACTTGTTGCATAGACAGTCACTACTCCCTATCTCTGAATTTAATAAAAGTGAGGCAAAATCTATGGACTCGTGATAGACCCCATATACATGTGCCTGACGCAAAATTCGCTGTGCCCATCTCATATGTGGTTTTATTTCGTTCATTTTATTGGCATATTGACTTTTCAAAACACCTTTTTGACCATCATTATTTTCTACAATACTTAGCGCATCTAAATATTCCTCATAGGAAATAGCATATAAAGCATGTACAACACGAATATGGCTAGGATGAATAACCGTTTTACCTAATATTCCATTCTGTCTGTCCATTAATACTTCCTTCATTAATCCATCTAAACAATCATCTAACAATGCCTTGCGTGTAGCCAGTGCACCCTTTTCACTAAACGGTGTTACTCTTAATTCTGGTTTTAATACACGTTGATTACTAAAATACTCCCATACAGGCCCAGAAATGATAAAGCCATCTTCTTCACGACCTAGTATATTGACAATATCAGCAACACAATCTCGGATTACACTTATATCATAAATTGTCGAATCCATACGACGCCGAATGCCATATATTCCGCAAAAATCAGTGGCACCTATACGCACGTTTAATACTCGCTGTCGGTATTGCTGCAGGACTTCTTTAATAGCAAATAACGCATCCATACGAGATTCCTTATATAAAACTTCACGACTTTCTAAAATCGGCATACCATATAAGGTTAATTGATGCTGTTGAATCGTTTGCTCCAATAATTCAAAATAGATAGCCCCTTGCGCTGCTGTAAATTTAGGAAATACATAACCTGTTAATACTTCTTGTCGCTCTCCTAGCATAGTGGTTAAATGTCTGAATTGTCCGATATTTCTAACGCGAATAAATATTAGTGGTAATTCCTGAGGTAGTAGTTGTTTAGTGCTATAGAGCATATATAATTCACTAATATCACCTATCAATTTTGCCTCACAGCTCTCTAATTCAGTATCTCCTACTGCATCCTCTAAATCTATGACCAATGATGCCAGCTCTTTATATTTTCGTGATTGTATTATACTCACAATATTGGGCATAGATGCAGGCATATACAAAGTCGCACCCAAGGCATATGACAAAATATCTGGGGTTTCCCATTTCGTAAAAGGCTGTGGCTTTTTATAAAAAATCGTCTCTGCTTCTGTTGCAAAATGTTGCAAATTATTCCCCTCCTCTGTAAAAAGTATTCCTTGTAAAAAAGCACTGCATCGGCCTGCTTCTACAGACCAATACAGTGCCTTGGTTACACCGTTGCTTTCTTATTCATCTTGTACACCACAAATGTTAATAAGAATGCCGCTTACTTTATTGTAGGCCAAATGTATTAATTAATGCTGCTAATCCACCTTTATAGCCTGAGCCTACTGCAGCAAATTTCCACTCGCCATTATGACGGTACAGCTCACAAAATACGACAGCTGTTTCAATACTGAAATCCTCACCTAAATCGTAGCGCAGTACTTCTGATCCCGAATCTTCATTCATTAAACGAACATATGCATTCAACACTTGTCCGAAATTTTGTTGACGTCCTTCTGCATCGTAAATTGTAACAGTCACAACAATCTTTTCAATTTGAGGAGATACTTGCTTTAAGTTCACAAGAATTTTTTCATCGTCCCCATCGCCTTCACCTGTACGATTATCACCAATATGCTCGACAGATTGGTCTGCACTCTTTAAATTATTGTAGAAAATGAAGTCTTGTTCATTACGGCATTTCCCAGATGCATCTAGTAAAAATACAGATGCATCTAAGTCAAAGTCTTGCCCACCATCGAATTGTTTCACATCCCAGCCTAATCCAATACCTATGTTATTTAAGCCTGGATCTTGCTTTGTTAAATCAATGCGTTGCCCTTTACTTAATTGAATACCCATTAGAATTCTCCTTCATTTTTAAAAATATATTTTAGTTTACATCTAAGCCATAATCGTTACAAAGAACAGCCAATCCACCTTGGTAACCAGCTCCGACTGCGTTAAACTTCCATTCACCGTTATGGCGATACAGTTCACCTACAACAATAGCTGTTTCAATACTGAAATCTTCCCCTAAATCATAACGTATTAGTTCCTCATTTGAAGCTGCATTCATAATACGAATGTATGCATTAGAAACCATACCGAAGTTTTGGCTACGCGCTTCTGCCTCATGGATTGTTACAGTGAATGCTATACGTTGTACATGTGCAGGTACTTGAGTTAAAGCTACTTTTACCACTTCATCATCGCCATCGCCAATACCTGTTAGATTATCACCAGAGTGTTCAACTGAACCGTTACCACCTGTTGGATTATTATAGAAGATAAAATCATTTTGATCTGCTACTTTCCCTGTATCAGCAAGTAAAAATACAGATGAATCTAAATCAAAATCATTTCCACCATCATATTTATTTGTATCCCAGCCTAAACCAACAACAACATTTGTTAACCCTGGATTTGATTTTGTTAAATCTACCTTTTGACCTTTTTGCAATGAAATTCCCATTATTCTATTCCTCCTATATTTTAAATTATTGATATCTTCGAACTACATCGCCAAGCTTCATATCGTTAGTACCTGTGCCAACAGCGGCGAACTTCCACTCATTATTATGACGATAAATCTCACCACAAATGAGCGTCGTTAAGTTCGAATAATTATCAGATAAATTATAACGAATTAATTCATTTCCAGTTCTGTCATCATACACACGAATATATGCATTTTGAATCATACCAAAGTGTTGGTTACGTCCTGCAGCATCATAGATATTCACGACAAAAACAAGTTTGTTATATTGCGTTGGTACAGAAGATAACTCGATGATGATAACTTCATCATCCCCATCTCCATCACCCGTTAAATTGTCGCCTGAATGTCGGACAGAACCACATGTACTTGTTAATTTTCCAAAGTAAACAACGTCATCTCCTGCTATAACCTTATCATCTTGTAGCATTAATACAGATGAATCACAATCGATACTTCTTTCATTACTTTCACTTTTACTTGAAAATAAACCGCCTAAGAAGCCACCACTTTTTCCTTGGCTTACAGGGTCCCACCCTAACCCAACTTTAATTTTATTTAAACCTGCATTACCTTTTGTTAAATCAACACGTTGCCCTTTTTGTAAATTAATTCCCAATTTTAACAACCTCCTACAATTTGTATGTACTGAAATAATCTAGATTCTCACCAAAACGTGTGGTTGATTTCCGTTCCGACTGGGCGCTTTCCAGGGGGCGTCCGATGAGCCGCTTCACTCGCGATGCTCGCTCCAGGGTCTCATCTGTGACGCTAATCCCCTAGGAGTCACCCAGTCTCCACTCCAATCAACCAATATACAGTGCATATATTTTTAAAAATGTCATCCACAACTTATGGTGATGAGCCATAATCTAGCTCCTCACCATAACGTGTGGTTGATTTCCGTTCCGACTGGGAGCTTGGTAGCTTTGCTTTGCTTTCGCACAAAGCAAAGCTTCCTGGAGGCTTCCGATGAGCCGCTTCACTCATAAGTTTCAACAGATATCATCCACAACTTTTGGTGATAAGTCCAATATATCTCAATTTTAAAATAATACTACAAAAAACTCAATAAACGAATCCATAAAAAGGTTTTGACCCTGTTCTTATTTCGTCCTCTAATACTTTTAAAAAAATTTCTACTTTTAAAAGACGTTCCTTGTGAAAAAGTGTTTCCATTTCCATTGCATCCTTTTATTTGACAGACCAATGAATATTAAAAAACCTTCTAACGCGTAGAAGGTTTTTTGATTTTTCTATTAACTTTTCATTTTTGGGTCAAGTGCATCACGCAAACCATCCCCCATTAGATTAAAACCAAGAACTGTTAACATAATAGCCAAGCCTGGGAAAATCATCGTCCATGGTGCCTTTAATAAATAGATACGGGCATCTGCAAGCATTTTCCCCCACTCTGGTGCTGGTGCTTGAGCTCCTAATCCTAGGAAGCCTAATGCTGCTGCTTCAATAATCGCTGTCGCAATAGCTAGCGTTCCCTGTACGATTATTGGCGTCATCGAGTTGGGCAATATATGCGAAAATAAAATTCGTGCATCTCGCATTCCTATGGCCTTTGCTGCTACGATATATTCCTCTTCCTTGACACTTAATACTTTCGAACGAATGAGACGACCAAAATTTGGTACGTTAATAATAGCAATGGCAATCAATGCATTTTGTAAAGATGGGCCAAGCACTGCCACTACTGCAATAGCTAGTAAAATACTAGGAAACGCTAACATAATATCAAAAATACGCGAGATAATCGTATCAATCCATCTTCCATAATAACCCGCAATAATGCCAAGTGAACTACCTACAATAACAGAAAGAATAACCGAAAAAAAGCCTACCGATAAAGAAATACGAGCTCCATGTATGATTCTAGAAAAAATATCCCGACCAAAGTCATCTGTTCCAAACCAATGCTCACTTGACGGTGCTAATAAACGCTTCGTTAAATTTTGTTCATTAATACCTTCGGGAGCAATCATTGGACCAAATATAGCAATTAAAATAAAAAATAGTACAATGCCTGCACCTACTAGGGAAATTTTGCTCTTTTTAAAGCTACGCCAGCCTTCTCTCCAAGGGCCTGACGCACGTTCACGACTTGGTGCTGCCTCTGTTTTTATATCTATCGCTCCAGTCATTATCGCCTCTCCCCTCTACTTATATTTAATCCGTGGATCGATCACTGTATACAGTAAATCCACAATCAAATTAATCATGATAAAAATAAAAGCAATGACTAAAATACCCGATTGAATAACAGGATAATCTCGGAAGCCAATGGCATCATAAATATAACGACCAATTCCAGGCCAGCTAAAAATGGTCTCTGTTAAAATAGCACCACCAAGCAATAATCCTGTTTGCAAACCGATGACTGTTAAAACTGGAATAACTGCATTTTTCAAAGCATGTTTATACACGACAATAAACATTTTTTGTCCCTTCGCTCGAGCAGTGCGTACATAGTCAGAGCGCATTACTTCAAGCATTGACGCCCTAGTTATTCTTGCAATAATCGCCATTGGAATTGTCGCAAGTGCCATCCCTGGCAATACTAATCGCTTTAATACCTCAATAAATTGATCAAAGCGCCCTTGTATAAGCGTATCTAGTAAATAAAAATGAGTAATGGCGGTTATTGGATCTCGCACATCTTCTCGTCCAGACGTCGGGAACCAGCCGAGCTGATTACTAAAAGTCCACTGTTCCATCAAACCAAGCCAGAAAACGGGCACTGACACCCCAACTAAAGCAACAACCATTGCTACATAATCAAACCATGAGTTTTGGAACCATGCAGAAATAATGCCAGCATTAACTCCAACTACCACTGCGATAATCATGGCAAATAGCGCTAGCTCAGCTGTTGCCGCTAAATACGGGAAAATTTCCTCTGATACAGGTATCTTAGTTCGTAATGATACTCCTAAGTCCCCCTGAAAAATGCCACCTAAATAACTAAAATATTGTGTGTACCACGGATTATTTAATCCTAAACTTGCGTTTAACGCTTCGACCGCTTCTTTCGTTGCCTGCTGTCCTAAAATTACTTGTGCTGGATTACCAGGAATTGCACGAATTAACATGAAAACGATAAAAGTCATTCCAAGCAAAACTGGGATTAATTGAAACGTCCGTCTTCCCATATAGTGAAGCATCCTCTTCACCCCTCTGTTATTTTCATAATATAGCGTTGCATCAGGCATATTGATTAATCGCTTTTGTCCACTTTTTTTATTAGAGGCTTATCACCATAACGTAAGGTTGATTTCCGTTCCGACTGAGCGCTTTCTAAGGGAGTCAAGTCGAATAAAAATCAACTTATATACATAGCGTTCTAACAATGACATCCCCAACTTATGGTGATGCATCAAATTAAAAAATTAACTCTAGCCTATTAAAAACGAGCATTTTCATATCATTCTTTAGTAAAAAGAATCCGCGAGATTTCTACGGCTTACCCGCAGAAAAGCAAGCAGATTCTTCTAAGCTCTTATTAAAATAGAATTCTAATGTCTACTTCATATCTACTGTATCTAAACGATCAGAACCTGTTGGATGTGCAATATAGTTTGTAACTTTAGTGTTAGCAGCTAAAATTGGGGTAGAGTGAGCAAGTGGAACCCACGGAGCATCCTTAGAGATAACCTCTTGAGCTTGCTTGTAAAGGGCATTACGCTTGTCCTCATCCATTTCTGTTTGTGCTGCAACTAATAGTTTGTGCAATTCTTTGTTGTCATAGAATGTATAGTTGTTAGAACCAATATTATCTCCGTCTAATAAAGTGTAAAGGAAATTATCCGCATCTCCGTTATCACCTGTCCAACCAAGTAAGAACGCATCCGCCTCTCCATTTTCCGCCTTTTCTAAATACGTAGCCCATTCAAACGATACAATCTTAGATTTCATACCAACATCTGCTAAATTCTTCTGAATGGCTTCCGCAATTTTTTGACCATCAGGCATGTACGGACGTGGTACAGGCATTGCCCATAGCTCGATTTCTTTACCATCATAGCCAGCCTCAGCTAATAATGATTTTGCTTTTTCTGGATCATATTCATAGCCTTTAACCTCATCGTTGTAGCCTGCAACTAATGGTGGCATTGGATTTTTTGCTGGCTCACCTAATCCTTCAAAGAACGCATCTACTAATGCTTGTTTATCGATTGCATAATTTACTGCTTGGCGAACTTTTACGTTATCAAACGGTGGACGTGTTACCGTTAATCCAAGATAGCCAACATTCATAGATGGACGTTCGATTAATTGTAAATTTGCATTTGATTCGATTGAAGCTTTATCAGATGGACTTAAACCATCAACTACATCAACATCACCGTTAGTTAATTCATTGAATCGTGTGGAGTTATCTGGAATAGAACGGAAAATAACTTTATCTAATTTCGGCAAATCTGCAATACGGTAATCAGGGTTTTTTTCTATTGTGATGGACTCATTTCGTTTCCACTCTACAAATTTGAATGGACCAGTACCTACTGGATGATCTTTAAGTGCCTCATCATTTTTTTCAAAAGCTGCTGGCGAAGCAATAGCAAATGGAGACATCGCTAAATTTTTCAAGAACGTTGCTTGTGGTTGAGCTAGTTTAAATGTAACTTTATAATCACCATCAGCAGTGATCGACTCAATTACTTGCTTTCCACCTACTGTAAATTGAGAATGGTAGTATGGGAATTTATCAGCACCAGCCTTCCAGCGCTCAAAATTTTTCACAACTGCTTCAGCGTTAAAATCAGTACCGTCATGAAACTTAACACCTTCTTCAAGTTGCATAGTGTACGTTAGCCCATCTTCTGAAGGTTCCCAAGATTTTGCTAGTCCTGGCTGCAATGTTACATCCTTCTCTCCAAAGTTAATTAGAGTTTCATAGAGGTTAACCGTCACTTTAAACGATTCACCTTCTGTCACTGTCGCTGGATCGAGAGCAGTAGAATCGCCACCACGACCATATACTAAAGTTTTTGGCCCGCTACTGCTAGCCTCCTTGCCACCAGTTGAAGTTGACGTATCTTTAGAACCAGCATCCTTAGTATCTGAACCGCCACAAGCAGCTAAGATTGTCGAGAGAATAAGGATAAGCATTACACCCAAAGTCCAAAGCTTCTTTTTCTTCATTGATTTTCCCCCTAAGTTTTTTTTATATCATTGAATGTTGGATTGCATCATATAGATGGCAAGCAACATAATGACCCGGTTTCACTTCATGCATTTTCGGAACTATTTGAGAACATTCTTCTTTTTTAAAAGGACATCTCGTATGGAAAGTGCACCCGCTTGGCGGATTCGAAGCACTTGGAATATCTCCAGAAATAATGAGCTGTTCACGTTCAAACGTAGGATCTGGAACAGGTACCGAGGATAGCAGTGCCTGTGTATATGGGTGAAGTGGCTCAGCATATAAATCCTCGCTTGCAGTCAACTCCACTAATTTCCCTAAATACATCACACCTACACGATTACTAATATGGCGTACAACCCCTAAATCATGGGAAATAAAAATATAAGTTAGCTTTAAGTCCTTTTGTAAGTTTTGCAATAAATTCAATACTTGGGCCTGTATGGACACATCGAGTGCAGAAACAGGCTCATCCGCAATTATTAAACGCGGATTCGTCATTAGTGCACGGGCGATGCCGATACGCTGTCTTTGACCACCACTAAATTGATGTGGATACCGTTTCACATGATATTCATGTAACCCAACAATTTCGAGAAGCTCTAATACCTTCTGTTTCCGTTCCTTTGCATTGCCCATTCCATGAACAATAAGAGGCTCCTCCAATATTTTCCCAATACTATGTCTCGGATTAAGAGAGGCATAAGGATCTTGGAAAATCATTTGAATGTCTCTACGGGCTTTGCGCATTTCATTATTCGATAATTCTGAAATCATTTTACCTGCGAATTCAATTTTGCCCTCTGTTGGCTCAAGTAATCGCATTAAAAGTCGACCAGTTGTTGATTTACCACACCCGGACTCACCTACAATGCCTAATGTTTCTCCTTCAAAAACTTCAAAGGAAACATCATCCACTGCCTTTACGTCTCCAACCTGTGTATTAAAGACACCCTTCCGAATGGGAAAATATTTTTTTAAACCATCAACTTTCAACAACACTTTCGACATGATGCTCCACCTCCTGTTTCTCTAGTAAAAAACATCTCGATTTATGCTGCTCTGCTGCTTCATATAAAGGTGGTGTTTCTTGTATACAGCGATCCATTGCAAATTCGCAACGCGCTGCAAAACGACAGCCTTCCTGAATACTTCCTGGCTTTGGTACACTGCCTGGTATAGAGTATAGGTTGTCCTTTTTATAACGCATATCTGGTACAGATTTAATAAGACCTTGTGTATAAGGATGCTTCGGATTAGCGAATATCTCCTGAATAGGTGCCTCTTCTACGATTTGACCTGCATACATCACAATAACCCGCTCGCATGTTTCTGCTACAACGCCTAAATCATGTGTAATTAATAAAACAGCCGTATTTAAACGTTTATTTAAATCTTTCATCAGCTGCAAAATTTGAGCTTGAATCGTCACATCTAATGCTGTAGTCGGCTCATCAGCAATCAATACTTTCGGATCACAAACAAGTGCCATCGCAATCATGACCCGCTGTCGCATTCCTCCCGATAGTTGATGAGGATAATCTTTTAATAACCCCTCAGCACGCGGTAAGCCTACAAGCTTCATAATTTCAATTGCCCTAGCCAAGGCTTCTTTTTTCGACCATTTAGGATTATGAATTAAAATCGCTTCTTTTAACTGATCCCCAATTGTAAATAAAGGATTTAAGGATGTCATAGGCTCCTGAAAAATCATCGCTACATCTTTTCCACGAATTTTCTGCATTTGTTTATCAGATAATGTCGCAAGGTTTTCGCCATCTAATAGTATTTCTCCACCCGTTATTTTTCCAGGTGGTGATGGTATTAATCCCATAATGGACAGTGATGTGACACTTTTTCCACTCCCCGATTCCCCTACAATCCCTAAAATTTCTCCCTCATGAACAGAAAAATCGATATCATCTACGGCAGGAATTTGTCCATCATCTGTAAAAAAGGTTGTCTTTAAACCTTTTATTTCTAGTAGCTTTTTCCTCATGATCAATCGCCCCATCCCACCAATATTTTCCTTAATTACATATGAACTAGAACAACCTAAACTAACTACCACTTTTTTCTCTATTTTCAGATAATTCTAACTAAAAAACATTACTCTTTCAATCATATTTATTCTCCAATAAACATAAATTTTCTACATCGTTCGATTTTTGTATTAATAATATCTTATTAAACGAGAGTGTTTTATAAAAATAACAAAAAAATAGCCTTCCATTTACGTTTAAATGGAAGACTTTTTATAGTTTATTTACTATTAAAGCGTATTCGTTTAAATAATTTTAACTTGAAATCTCAATCTAAATGTTGCACTTGGAATAAATTATAGTATGTTCCCTCTTTTTGCATCAATTGCTCGTGCGTACCACTTTCAATTAATTGTCCATGATCTATAACTAAGATTTTATCTGCATGTGTAATCGTTGAAAGTCGGTGAGCAATTATAATGGTTGTACGTTCATGCGCAAGTACATCCAGTGATTCTTGAATAAGTGCCTCACTTTCTAAATCCAATGCAGATGTTGCTTCATCCAGTATTAAGATAGGTGGATTTTTTAAAAATACACGAGCAATTGCTACTCGCTGCTTTTGGCCACCTGATAATTTCACACCACGTTCCCCGACCTTTGTGTCATAGCCATTTGGCAAGCTCATAATAAAATCATGTGCATTTGCCGCTTTGGCAGCAGCCATGACCTCTTCATCGGAAGCATCTGGCTTACCCATTAAAATATTTTCTTTTACGGAATCGCTAAACAAAATATTATCCTGTAGGACTATGCCAATTTGTGAGCGTAAAGAATGTAATGTTACATCACGAACATCATATCCATCAATACTCACTGTCCCACTCGTTGTATCATAAAAGCGTGGAATCAAACTAATAATGGTTGATTTACCACCACCGCTCATTCCAACAAATGCAACTGTCTCTCCAGGTTTAATAGTGAAATTGATATTGTTTAAAATTTGTGAGCCATCTACCTCATATTGAAAGTTCACATTGTCAAAGCGGACCTCACCATGTGCCCGAGGTAGCTCTAACGCTTTAGCCTTATTTATTACTTCATATGGTTCGTCAATTAATTCAAACATTCGATCCATCGAAGCAATAGACTGTGTTAATGTCGTTGATGAACTTACGAGGCGACGAAGTGGACCATACAGTCGTTCGATATAGGCAATAAAGGCAACCATCGTCCCGACGGAAAGATCTCCATTAATAACCTGATAACCTGCATAAGCAATTACTAACAGAGGTGCTACATCCGTGATTGTATTCACCACTGCAAAGGATTTAGCATTCCATTTTGTCTGATCCAGTGCTTTCTCTAAAAATTCACCATTCGCTTCATCAAATAATTTTTGTTCATGCTTTTCTAACGTGAAGCTTTTAATAATGCTCATTCCAGCTACACGTTCATGTAAATAACTTTGCACACCTGCAAGTGCTTGTGATCGTTTACGTGTTAAAGATCGAAGTTTACCAAAGAAGTACTTCACGCTAAATGCATAGAATGGGAACGCAACTAATGCTACTAGCGTAAGCTTAACATCCATGGCAAACATAATACCGATCGCAATAACGATTGTCGCAAGGTCGAGCCAAACGTTCATCAAACCTGTCATGATAAAGTTTTTTGTCTGTTCCACATCGTTAATCACTCTTGAAATAACATCGCCAGCTCTTGTATTTGCATAATATCTTAAACTTAGTCGCTGTAAATGTGCATATATTTGTTGTCGAATATCAAAAAGCACTTTGTTGCTAACATGTTGAGCAAAATATTGACGGTAATACTCAATCGGTGGTCGAATAATAAAGAATACAATGATGGTACCACCTAACCAGTAAAACAGCTCTTTTGTTTTTTCTGCATCTGTTAAATGATCTGCAGCGATAATATCATCTAACACAATTTTGATTAGTAATGGGATAAATAACGGAATCGCAAATTTCACTATTCCAATTAAAATCGTTATAATAATTTCCCACGTATATGGTTTTACAAACCTCATATAACGCTTTATACTATCCAATTTATATCACATCCTTCTTAAAAGCCTCACCCTTTATGTAGAAAATAGTAAGCAGTTTACTACGTTTATTTCAGCTACATGGAGGACTTTTTTGTTAGCTCTATTACTTTTGCCATATAAAAAGAAACAGACATCCAAAAACTGAATGCCCAAACGTATTATAGCAATATTTCGATTGAAGTACAGTTAATACGGCTTTATTGCTCACTATTTTGCAATTAGATTATGGTTCATCACCAAAAGTTGAAGATGACATTTGTTAAAATATATGGTTGATTGAAGCCAAGGCTGGGCGATAAAAAAACACCCATTAGAAAAAACTAATAGGTGAAGTGTTGCTAACAATCATCTGCTTGCATATCGAGCTGAAACTTATAACGATTTGTCCAGGCATCGATGAAATCAGGTGCAAAGGGTCCTCTTTTCTGTTGAATCCAGCTAATTAATTTATCGACATTGCGCTTTAAAATTTTATCTATGACATCTGGATAAGACATTTCCTTCCGATGTAGTTCATATTCATCCTCATCTAAGAGTGAATAAGACATGTCAGGGAAAACTTTAATATCTAAATCATAGTCAATATATTTAATGGCATTATTATCGAAAACAAATGGTGAGCTTAGATTACAATAATAATACACACCGTCCTCACGTAACATGCAAATGATGTTAAACCAATGCTCCGCATGGAAATAACAAATAGAAGGCTCTCTCGTTAGCCACGTTCGACCATCGGATTCTGTCACAAGTGTTCGTTCATTCGCACCGATAATGATATTTTTCGTTCCTTTTAAAACCATTGTTTCTTGCCAAACACGGTGGATACGGCCATTGTGCTTATAACTATGTATTTGTATCGTTTCTCCTTCTACCGGTATTGCCATTTTTGAAGCCCACCTTTTCGTCTATGCTACCTAAATCTAGCAGTCTCTAGTATATTATAGCAATGTGTACGCGAAAGGTGTAGTTAGAAAACCACAAATTTCCCTGCGCTTTTTTGAATTTGTACAAATTTTTTTGAATTTGAAGCAAATTTTAATCACAACAATAACTCAATTGGAATTTTTTAATTTTTATTTCTGAGTTGGCGGTTCTTCTGATCTGAGTGGTTTTTTCGTCAGTCTGAGCGGTTTCTTCTCGCACCCGAGCATTCTTTGTCTACCTGAGCGGTTCTCTTGTCTACCTGAGCGGTTTCCTCTTACACCCGAGCGGTTCTCTCGTCTACCTGAGCGGTTTCCTCTTACACCCGAGCGGTTCTCTCGTCTACCCGAGCGGTTTCTTCTCATACCCGAGCAGTTTTCTCGTCTACCTGAGCTCTTCTCACACCTGAGCAGTTTTCTCGTCTACCTGAGCGGTTTCTTCTCACACCCGAGCAGTTTTCGTCCAAAATTAAAAAGGAGCTGCCTTTTTTAATCTTTTCGATTTAGACAGCCCCTAAGAGGTAAATGCAATTATGCAATTACAAAGTGTTATTCACCAAGATCTTGGTTAGTTTTATTGAAGTTATTACCTGAAGCTTGAGCTTTCTTTTGCTCTGCTTTAGCATTTTGCTTTTGCACTTCATTAACGTCTGTTTCATAACCAAATTCTTGACTTTGACGTTGCATGTTTTTATTCGGCTGGAAATTTGAGTTGTTTTGCTTTTTCATTGTTCATTCACCTCCACGCTAATTATTGTGTACCGAGGTGAATGCTTTTATGCTCATAAATTTAATTTTTAATATTTTGTCGATTAATTCTTTATTTCTTGCCAAATTTTTAGCATTGGAACAGGCATGGGCAATAATTCTATCTGTTCGCGAGTCAGCCATTCGCCCTTTACTGTTGAATTACATTTCATAAAATAGCTATTTAGATGCCATGTTAAATGTGAAAAAACATGTTTAAATGTTAGCAAATCTTGTTGCGATTGAACTTTTATAGCATAGTCATTAATAAAAGTATCTATTGAATCTTTACCATGCTCAAGCATTGGAAACTGCCATAGATTAGCTAATAAACCCTCTGCTGGACGCTGCTCCAATAAAATCCGACCTTTGTCATCTTCACATACAAGAACATCATATGAGATATGCTTCATCTTTACTTTTTTAGATTTGACAGGCAGTTTTTCTGGCTCACCTTCATTAAATGCATTACAGTATTCCCGAACTGGACATAATAAGCATTTTGGGGAAGTCGGTGTACAAATAAGCGCACCAAGCTCCATTAAACCTTGGTTAAAGGACGATGCATTTTCAGGATCTATAAGTTCTTCAACAGCCGCTTCAAAAATCTTTTTAGTCTTCGGAACTGCTATATCATCATGAATAGTAAGAACACGACTTAAAACACGCATAACATTGCCATCAACTGCATGTTCGGGCTTGTTGTAGGCAATACTTAAAATAGCTCCAGCAGTATAGGGGCCTACACCTTTTAATTTTGAAATCTCATGGCGATTATCAGGTACTACCCCACCGTAATTCTCTAATACTTCGCGAACACCCGCTTGTAAGTTACGTGCACGGGAATAATATCCTAGGCCTTCCCAATGCTTCAATAAATATTCTTGTGGTGCTTCAGCAAGTAATTCTAATGTTGGAAAACTTTCCATAAAGCGATTGTAATAAGGAATAACTGTGTCGACACGCGTTTGCTGTAGCATTACTTCCGATACCCAGATTTGATACGGGTCCGTAGTATGCCTCCAAGGTAAATCTCGTTTCTCAACATTAAACCAATCGACTAAAGATTGTCGAAATTCTGTTACATATGGATAATTCACAGTGACCTCCAGTGTATTTACGATTTAAATTATGGTAAAAAGGGTATACAATTAAGAAAAGATCATTTGTGCGAAAACGACCAAAAACGTTATATTTAAAGAACATAGTTCAGCGCAAATGTTGATTAAGTAACTATCAAGTATTACGAATTATTGAAATATACATGTATGCAAATTGTACTCTAATTTTATGCATACTAGGAGTGGATATTTTTGGATTCAGGTACACATTTCGTTATGGGTATAGCCCTTGGTGGTCTTGCATTAGCCGATCCCGTAGTAGCAAACCATTCAATAACATTTACAGCAGTAATAGCAGGTACGATTATTGGCTCACAGGCCCCTGATGTCGATACAGTATTAAAACTACGCAATAACGCAGTTTATATTCGACATCATCGTGGAATTACACATTCACTACCAGCAGTAGCGATTTGGCCCATCTTAATTACAGCAGTTTTATCATTTATTTTTCAAGATGCAAATGTGTTTCATTTATGGCTTTGGACATTTTTAGCTGTAATACTTCACGTCTTTGTTGATATCTTCAATGCTTATGGAACACAAGCAATTCGGCCATTCTCTAGAAAATGGGTTGCGCTCGGTGTAATTAATACATTTGATCCTATTATTTTCACACTACATTGCCTCGGCATTTTACTTTGGGTATTTGGTGCAAATCCAATTTGGACATTTAGCAGCATGTATGTCATTATCATCGTATACTATATTTTACGATTTGCTGTTCAAAAGGCTGTTAAGAAAGCTGTGCATAATACCATTCAGGATGAAGAATATGTAATTGTAGCCCCTACAATGCGGTTTTTCCACTGGCGAATTGCAGCAAAATCAAAAACGCATTATTATGTTGGTCGTGCTTACGGACGAACTGTTAATATTTACGATAAATTCGAAATCGAACCGTTACCGAAAACACCTCTTATAGAAACAGCAATGAAAGATCGCAATCTCGCTGCATTCGTGTCGTTTTCGCCATTGTATCGGTGGGAAATTTCAGAGCTTGAAAATGGTTTAACAGAAGTGAGATTAATCGATCTGCGCTACCGTAGTGATAATCGATATCCTTTCGTTGCTGTCGCTCATTTAAACGATGACAACGAGATCATCACTTCATACACAGGCTGGATTTTTACAGAAGATAAACTCCAGAAAAAATTACAGATTGGCGCAAGTAATTAAAACAGCAGCAAACCCTGACCAACATTTGGTCAGGGTTTTGTTATTGCACCATATCATCGCTAGCATCAAGTAGATGTGCATATTTTGGGTTACGTCCCGCAAATGCATGCAGTTTATCACCATAGCTGGAAATTAATTGACGCACCAAATTTTCAGTATATTCAGCACCTCGATAAGCGTAACCAGCTTTTGCAGAAGTTGATTCAAAATCACTCCATAAAAGCTCAATCCATACTCGTGCACGTCCTACTGACATTTCCGGATTTTTTGCAAGTAACTCAGCAGTTAACTTTTCAATTTTCTCATCCATTTATTTGCCCACCTTTACAGGAGATAGCATCGAAACAGGTAAAGCCTCTTGGTATTTTTCGCCCCCTAAACGATGTCCCCACGCAAAGCGCCCTTTTAAATAATCCACTTGAAAAAATTCATTTTCAGAGCCGTCTATACGATACATCTCTCCAGGAATTATTGTATCTAAATCCACTAAATAGGCAGCCGCCATTAAAGCCTTGCGCTCATATACTGCGAATTCATTGATAATGCCTAGCTGTTCTGCCTTACGTGCTTTTTCCTTTATCCTAGCTATTTCTTCACGTAATTCATGCTCTGCCATGGCAGCATAATTTTTTTCGTTCATTCTTCATTCTCCTTCTCTTCTATAAAACGATCTATAACTTCTATAGGAAAACCCTTTTGATAGAGCGCCTGCTTTATTTTCATTTTCAGTTCATAACCAGTATACTTCGCTGAGTACTTTTTCCAAACTTTTTCGCCTTGTACATCAAGTAGCTGTTGCCATTCATCTTCCTCTTGCTCAATCTCTATTTGACTAAGCACCTCATCTACAACACTAAAAGAATAACCTTTTCGCATTAAAAAATCTTGAATTTTAGCTTTTATTTGTGTTGGCGTTTTCTTTTTTTCTGATCGAATTACCTTCTCAGCCAATTGTGTCGCAAGCTTTACCTGTTCCCCATGACTATATGTAGCAAGTACCTCATCCTGTAAGCTTTTATCAATCCCTTTTTTCATAAGGTCCTGTCTTATCGCTTTTGGCCCCTTTTTCATCGTAGCCTTTTTTGTATCAAGTAATGCCTTAGAGTAAGTTTCATCATTTAAAAAGCCATATGATTTCAGCTTTTGTATAGCCTCTAAAATAACTGCCTCCCCAAATTCTAACGCAAGAAGCTTTTTCTTGACCTCATGTTCACTACGCATTTGATAAGATAAAAAATTTAACCCTTTATTAAAAGCTTTTCTAATCTCATCCTCATAGGCAATTTCCTGAATATCAAATTCCTCAAGCACTTTACCCTTTGTTAATCCAAATTGAATGAGAATTGCCTCATCTACAGGAAAAGCGTATTCTTCGTTCAAATATATATTATAACGTTCTGGATTGTTTTTTTGACGTGCAATTTTCGTAATGATACGCATTAGTAACACCTCACTATTGACCATTATAACATTTTTCGTAGGTATTGCTTTTTCCTCGCGGGTATTATGATGTTCGCGGGTATTTCACGTTGCGCGCGGGTATTCGATTCTCTTTCGCGGGTATTCTCACGTTGTATGCGGGTATTCTTCTCTTCCGCGGGTATTTTACCGTTGCGCGCAGGTATTCACTTCTCTTTCGCGGGTATTTTCACGTTGCGCGCGGGTATTCACTTCTCTTTCGCGGGTATTTTCACGTTGCATGCGGGTATTCTTCTCTTCCGCGGGTATTTTACCGTTGCGCGCAGGTATTCACTTCTCTTTCGCGGGTATTCTCCCGTTGCGCGCGGATATTCTTCTCTTCCGCGGGTATTTCCCTGTTGCGCGCGGATATTCGCTTCTCTTTCGCGGGTATTTTCCCGTTGCGCGCGGGTATTCACTTCTCTTTTGCGGGTATTTTCACGTTGCATGCGGGTATTCTTCTCTTCCGCGGGTATTTCACCTTTGCGCGCGGGTATTCACTTCTCTTTCGCGGGTATTTTCACGTTGCGCGCGGGTATTCTTCTCTTCCGCGGGTATTTCCCTGTTGCGCGCGGACATTCTTCTCTTCCGCGGGTATTTCCCTGTTGCGCGCGGATATTCGCTTCTCTTCCGCGGGTATTTTACCGTTGCGCGCGGGTATTCACTTCTCTTTCGCGGGTATTCTCCCGTTGCGCGCGGATATTCTTCTCTTCCGCGGGTATTTCACCTTTGCGCGCGGGTATTCACTTCTCTTTCGCGGGTATTCTTCTCTTCCGCGGGTATTTCCCTGTTGCGCGCGGGTATTCACTTCTCTTCCGCGGGTATTTCACCTTTGCCGCGGATATTCTCCTCTTCCGCGGGTATTTCACCTTTGCCGCGGATATTCTCCTCTTCCGCGGGTACTCTCACATTGCGCGCGGGTATTTAACATCAGCAATTAGATAGATGGTAAACTTGCTCATATAGAGTAGTTTTGAAAAAGGAGGGGTTCTTATGAAAATCGTTATTGCAGGTGGAACTGGTTTTGTAGGGAAAGCTCTAACAAAGCTGTTGCAAGAAAAAGGTCATGAAATCATCATTTTAACACGTAACAAAACAGGTCGAGAAAACGATATTCAATATGTACAATGGCTATATCATAAAACACGACCTGAACAGTTGTTGGATGATGTGATGCATTTGTTAATTTAGCAGGTATTTCTTTAAGTAATGGACGTTGGACAAAAAAACAGAAGAAAGCTATTTATACGAGTCGCATGGAAGCAACGCTTGAAATAGTACGTATTATGGAACATCTTCCCTCAAAGCCAAAAGTGCTTGTTAATGCAAGTGCAGTCGGAATCTATCCCACTTCTACAACGGCTATCTATAACGAAGATTCCACAGATTATGCAACTGATATTTTAGGCAAGACAGTTTATGACTGGGAACGCCATGCAAAACGTGCTGAAAAATTAGGGGTTCGAGTTGCCCTTGCTCGTTTTGGTGTTATTTTAGGTAGTAATAGCGGCGCACTTCCTTCAATGTTACTACCATATAAAATGAATATCGGGGGCAAAATAGGTTCAGGAGAACAATGGCTTTCATGGGTACATGTCGAGGACGTAGCACGAGCTATATATTTCGCAATTACGAATGATGACATTAAAGGACCCTTTAATGTTACTGCACCTCATGCAACACGCATGAATGATTTCGGAAAAACAATTGCAAATGTAATGGGAAAACGTCATTGGATGCCTGTACCAAGTGTTGCAATGCGTTTAGCGCTAGGTGAACAAAGCATGCTTGTATTAGAAGGTCAGCACGTGCTACCTACTGTTTTAGAAAAACATCATTTTACATTTAATTTCCCTCATTTAAAGGACGCACTTAAAAATCTAGTCGGATAATTTTTTAAATATAACGCATCCTAATGAAAAAGAAAGGATGCGTTTTTATGTGGAAACAGCATATAGTAGGAGCAACAATCGCTACTTTTATTATTGCCGCAGCAATTAGCTTTAATCCATTTACTGCTTCGAGCACTGGTGAATATAACTGGGGCTTTAAACGAGCAAAAAACGGTGAACAAGCAGAGGCTGGTGCACAGCTTGACCAGATACTTGAGCAATATGATGCGATTTATAAAGGAAAGCCTGATAAAAAAGTTGCGTATTTAACTTTTGATAACGGCTATGAGAATGGCTTTACAGAAAGTATTTTGGATACATTGAAGAAGGAAAACGCACCAGCTACCTTCTTTTTAACTGGTCATTACTTAGAAAGTGCCCCTGATTTAGTAAAACGCATGGTTAAAGATGGACATACTATCGGTAACCATTCATATGGGCACCCAAATATGGCAAGGTTAACTCCTGATGGTATGCGTACTGAATGGAAGAAACTCGACGATAAGTTACGTGAATTGACAGGTATTGAACGTACAACATATGCTCGCCCACCTGAGGGTACATTTAATGCGAAAGTATTAGAGGTAGGAAATGCTGAAGGCTATCGTCATATTTTTTGGTCTGTTGCCTTTAAGGATTGGATAAGAGATCAACGACGAGGTGCAGATTATGCGTATAATGCACTGATGGAACAGCTACACCCCGGTGCTGTTATTTTGATGCATACAGTTGCACAAGATAATGCTGAAGCGCTTCCTATGTTTATTGCTGAAGCAAAAAAACAAGGCTATACATTTTTATCCCTTGACGATTTAGTTTTAGAATATGAAGATTTCCCTGTCGCTTTGCAATCGTCTACTCCTTAGTTATAATGGGGAGATGATATTAAAAGAACAGGGACGTGGAACGCTTGACACAGCAAACGACAATGGAAATAGGACAAAAATTTCCTCTAACAATAAAAAGACTTGGTATTAATGGTGAAGGCGTTGGCTTTTATAAGCGTAATGTCGTATTCGTAAAGGGCGCTATTCCTGGTGAAGAAATTACAGCACAAGTGACTAAAACACAGCGAAACTTTGCCGAAGCAGAAATATTAAATATTCGCAAAGCTTCAAAATATCGTCAGGAAGCACCTTGCGCAGTTTACAACGAATGTGGTGGCTGTCAGCTTCAGCACATGACATATGAAAAACAGCTAATCGAAAAGCGTGATATCGTTATTCAAGCATTAGAACGCTATGCTAAGCCTTTAGCTAACACAGTGGAAGTTCGTAAAACTTTAGGAATGGATAATCCATGGAATTATCGTAACAAAAGCCAGTTTCAAGTACGAAAAGAAGGTAAGCGTGTCTATGCAGGGCTATTTACAGAAGGTAGCAACAAGTTACTAAACATCAATGATTGCCTTGTCCAACACCCAGTTACATCAAAAATTACAGTGGCAACACGTAAAATTTTGCAAAAACTGAATATTACTATTTACGATGGTCGTACGCTTGATGGCCTAGTACGTACGATTGTTGTACGTACAGGGATTCGTACTGGTGAAACGCAAGTCGTACTCGTAACGACTCGTAAAGAAATTCCACATATAGCTGAGCTCATTGCACGTATTAAAAAAATCGACCCAAGTATCGTATCAATCGCTCAAAATATTAACCGTGAGAAAACATCGCTAATTTTTGGCGATGAAACGATTGTCCTCGATGGCAAAGAAACAATTCACGAGGAGCTTGGCGAATTAGCCTTCGATTTATCAGCACGCGCCTTTTTCCAACTAAATCCAACACAAACAGTTCATCTCTATGATGAAATCAAAAAAGCCGCAGCATTAACAGGCAAAGAAACAGTTGTTGATGCTTACTGCGGTGTTGGAACAATCGGTTTATGGCTAGCTGACAAAGCGAAAGAAGTTCGTGGTATGGATGTTATTCCAGAAAGCATTCAGGATGCACGTAAAAACGCCCGAAACCATGGCTTCAAACATACAAAATACGCAGTCGGCACAGCAGAAAGTGTTTTAGCAAAATGGCGCAAGGAAGGATTTACACCAGATGTTATTACAGTAGACCCTCCACGCACAGGTCTAGCACCAGAGTTCATCCGCACAGTGTTGAAACTAAAACCGAAGCGCTTTGTCTATACATCTTGCAACCCATCAACTTTGGCAAAGGATTTAAATGAATTATCGAAGTTCTATGATGTGGAGTATATTCAGCCAGTGGACATGTTTGCACAAACAGCACAGGTGGAATGTATTTGCTCCATGGTTCTTAAATATCAGAAATAATTTATTAGGCGACTAAATTTAGAAGTAGAAAAAAGCTTTGAAAAATTTTGAGCAAAGCATTAAAAAGCGAGAAATCTCAATATAAAACATTGATTTTTCTCGCTTTTCTTATTTATATGAATCCAAATTTAATTCTTCTCTTCTTTTATTAAGTTTGTTCTCCATTTTTTCAATATCATTTACAATAAGGTTTTTTAGCTCTCTTATTTCTTCTTGCATATTGTATAAACTTATAGTATTGGAATAAGACTGAGAAATAGAACTTATAGGGTTATTTTCCAAAAATTTAACCGCTTCCCTTTTTTCATATTCTGTTACAGTTTTTTTAGGGGCTATCTCTGTTTTTAGTTTAATCTCTTTTAAACGTTGAGAATTTATCTTGAAATCTCTTAACATGTTTAAGGTTTCCCAATCTACAATCCCATTTTTACCAAGTTCCAAAGCATCATTATACAGTCTATCGACCTCTTTAAATAAATCAAGAATTGCTTTTTTTCTTCTTTCGAATACATAAATATTATTATCTTTTTTTATCCCTACAATATCATCAACAGTAATTTCTAAAAAATCAATTCTTTTATTTGGTTTTGAAAGCTCAATAAAGATATTTTCCAAACGATTTAATACAAACAGCTCATAAAATTTAAGTTTTTCGCTATTTTCTTTTTCTTTTTGATCCCTCCATTGGTCACTAGCATTCTTACCACTTAACCAAGTACCAAGAAACGCCCCACCTAACCCTCCAATTAAAGTAGCAACAACAGTTAATGTATCCAACAAATCGTACCTAATATCCGTTCCTTGTAATAAAATTATCCCAACTAAAGTAATTACAACTATCACCAATGTATAAGTGACCCACATTAAGACATCATAAATCTTCATAAGCATTCTCTCCTAAACAGTTAACTCTTGACTATATTATACATAAATTTATTTAACCAATGATTATAGTTAGATTGAATGGCAAGAGATAAAAACCGCAAAAGAGCAACCCAAAATATTCAGGTGGAATGCGTTTGTGCCTTGTCTATTAAAGCTGAACAACAGAAATGATTCCTATAAATAAAATCTAACTGCGACTTAAAAAAGATACTGTCTGTATTTTTGTGAGGGCACTACAGTCTTTATTGTTTTGAAAGAGTTTAATTTTATTTTTAAAAAAGACAACTTCTTTTCATATCTCAAGTTGTCTTTTTCTATTCTCCTTTACTGATGATTCGGTTCGAATTCACGGCGAAGATGGCTGTTGCACCTTGTATGTCCACACTTCACTATTTTGGATTGCTTCTTGTTCCTTATGCTCAGTAGATTTGATTGAAACTGAATATGTTTCTTTTTGCCCCTTCTATATAACAACCTTCATTCAATTACAATTCAATGGTACTATTCTTTTGTAGATTATTATGGTAATAAAAGGATGGATTAGTAATAACATTATTATTTAATATTGACAATGCTAACTGAAATAAAATTAATTAGGATATTTTTTCAACTGTTAATGTACCAAAAATTGTAAATATTTATATTGAACATACTGCATTTAAAGAATAAGGTCACTCAAAATTGAGTGGCTTTTTTTAATACAGGCACTAAAATATTGAGTATCTGTCGATGGTTTATATTGCTTAAAAGTAGTCCCTCAACTTGTGTTCTTAAGTGCCTGATTTGCATACCTTAATATTTGGTCTTCCCTGTTATAACAGTCAAGTCACTGAAATACTCGTCAATCTTTTCCCACTTTACTATTTTTTTATTCTACCTTTTGCTAATTCTATTTTGATATAAACTAATTTGTGTAAAAGTTCTCGTTGTTCAAAATTCATCATACAATATTCTCTCTTATGAATGACTGGAACAACTAAAACATTTTTTATAGTAAATATACGCTTGGCTTGCCTCTTAAAGCAGAAAGCATGAAATGAATCTCCTATAATTTTAATGATTTTGATTGCATTGCATTGTTTTCATTAATTGTTCTATCATAGATGTTCCCTCTAAAACAAAAAACAAAACATATATTCACTTTTATTTCAAGTACAAACGTTCTGTTTTATAAATAGGGATTTCTGGAATAAAAAAAACCAGGTTCACAAATTTTTGTGATTACCTGGTTCTGTTTATTATTTTTGCAAAATTAGATACCCCATATAGACGTGGGACTTTGATGTACTTTGACCAGAGTTATAAAATAATGTGCCTTTGTAAACATATGGAGCATATGGTTCAGGTCGATTCCTTGTTTCTGTCCACTCAACTGTTGGTCCCTGATAAGTGTAAAATTCTTTAGAAATAAACCAATCTTCTGCTACGCCTCTATTAGTAATTAATAGTTCTGTTTCTTGTTCTGTTGAATAATTAACTGATTCAGGTGATTCTGAAGGATCAATTTCCTGTGCTGAAGAACTTAATGCTCCCGGAAAAACTAGAGCCCCACAAACAACTAAACCAGTAAATATTTTAGATATTTTCATATATTATGTACTCCTTTTGTTTTTTAGTTTATTTCTACCTAATTGTATGAAAGCTATAGCATATTCACTTACCCCCGAGTTAACTCAAGTCTATCAGTACAAATGCCGAATTTTCAATAGTGGGTTTCCGAAATTCCTTATTCGGTCACCACCATTTTTCGGCGGTATAAGTGGCGTGATTTGTCACATACCGCCAAATCACGCCACTTATACCGCCATTTTTTATCGCAACTTTTATTCCCTTTTAATACAAAAGTAATCTTTTAGTGAATTTTATGTTTAAACACTTGAAATATTTATTTAGTTTTGTTCATATACTTAAATAATTTTTTCTCAGGAATGCCAATTTTAGTATCTTTTCACAGATTAAAAAAGACCAGCTCGGCTAAACTAGCTTTGCTAATTTCAGTCATTTTACTTAATTAAGTCGTTGTCGAATCGTAATATACAATCCTACTAAACACAGTTGTCGTGTTACCACTCTGTAAATCCTTCAAATGTGAAGCCTGAATAATACCATTCTTTACACTTTAATTTCCTCTTTTTTGTCTTCCACAATTAATTGAACTTGCCCTTTACTATTAATTTTCCTTCTAACTTGTACCCTTCGTAGGCGTGTCGGTTAACAAAAATCATCCAGTTTTCATTCATAAAGCTTCCGATAAAACATCAAAGTTTCATTCAAAAGACAAGGCAACAAAAAAAACAGACGTAAAAACCTATGAATGACAGGGATTTTGGTCCCTTTTTCTTTTGACCTTGCTGGTGTAAGAAATTCAATAAAATATACGCAATCAATGTAGCGAACAATTGATTAAATACCGCATTGGGTGTTGTGCCAAAAAGAATCGGCACATTTAAATTTTGTTTAATCCAACGTAAAATGATTCGATTGTCCAGCGTGATTTGTACATTTTCTCAATCTCTTCCGGTGTAATTTCCATCAAACTATTCAAGACGCGCATCGATTTTCCTTCGTAATCGATAAATCTAACGACACGATGGCGTTTTTCCGTTTGTTTTTTCGGAATATCCATTGTACAAGTGAAATCAGCCGTAACGTTGGAATTCTTACTTGGCGTGTATTTCAATGATCTTTTCCGATTCAAATGAAGGTTATCTTTTATACGAATGACAAAAATCCTTTTTTTCTTTTACATAGCGATCTACTTTATCAATCGAAAAATACGCACGGTCACCAACTAGAACAAATCACTTGTCTTCCAGAATCTCTCTGATTGGACCATCATGTTTTAAACCAGTTGTTTCTAGGACTTTTTAAGGCATGGTGCTTTCATTGGTGAAACTGACATGGAGTTTGATCCCTGAACGTTCGCCATGATAAAGCGCCCAGGGTAATCGGTTTTTCCCACATACCAGTAGCTTCTTGCTCTGTGTTTTCTATTCAGGTGGAATGTATTTGCTCCATGGTTCTTAAATCAGAGTATCAGAAATAAAAGTTTGGCGACTTTAGAAAGATGCTGTCTGTATATTACAGGCTGCATCTTTTTTATACCGCTTCACCAGTCGTGCGTAAGATATTAAGAACAATGGCTTGCAAATGCGCACCACCAATAATAAGGTGGTCTTGTTCTTATCCACGCACAATATATCCTCCTTTACTTGCGCCTTTATACTTCTTCTTATCAACAGATTTATTAACAGCTGTGGAAGTTTTTCGGTCCACAAACAGTCCATGGTCAGATTCCTGGACCGAAAGAAAATCATACATAGTCATTTGTTTTTGTTGATCCATTTCCTATTTTCCCCTCTCTACCATTCCAGCCAATTTTCTAAGTTTGGTCTGCTATTTATTTGTTTACGATCGTCACATTCATTCAACCAGTTATAGAACGGTACTGGTCGTTCTCTATTCACTGTTTCTTCTATAGACGATGATTTATATGGCTTCTTACTTAATCGCTCTACAGCCTTACTATAAGATTCTACGAATACGGCTCTTAACGTACTAGCAACTGTCAGTACACCATCTTTAATATCCATAGCAATTTTGAACATCACATTTTTAGCTTTTATAAATTCTTCTACTGAATTTACTTGTGAAGCCAATACACATTTATGTAATTCATCTTTCAAATTGTCTGCTAATGGCAAACTATCCATGAAATCAAATAGCATCCCCTGGTACTCGTTCATGTATTCCTTACAAACTTCTTTTTCAGCGTGAGCATTATTATATATTTCTTGTAAATTGCTTGTTTTAAAAGAAGAAAGATTAAAAGAATTAGATGATTGGTTTTCTGAAAAAGTCTCGGAAACCGCGTCATTACTGATGGCCTGCGCTGTCTCTCGTTGGGACACGCTCGATGGGACATAAGGTAAAATACGATAAATACTAGCCCCTTTTATGCCGTTTAATTTTGTACCTGGTACCTTCTCAATGATTCCTAACTCGGTTAATTTTTTCATTGAACGGTAAACCGTCTTTGTGCTGATCTCCAATGATGCAGCAATTGTACTCGCCTTTAAGTGACAAGCTCCTGGGTATTCCAAAGAGTGACTAGCAAGTTTGAAAACGATAGCACGTTCTGATTCAGTCAAATCATAGTAGTGCGCTGCCATATGGTTCTCAACAGCTGCGTCCATATCTGCTATTGATTCAAAAGTTTTATAAGTTGCTAAGTATTCAAATGCCATCGTTTTCACCTCACTTTCCAATTCACGAACCTTTATGGATCCTAAAAAGAAATATTGTTCGTCTTTTCTCAATAAAAATATTTACAATCAATGTTTTCTGCTCGTTGCTGTTGCTCTTTCAATTTAATTAAAAGATTCTCTAGCTTCCCCATAAACTCGTCATTACTTGTTGGATAATCTGAAATACGTTGTTCAATCTCAGCAATATTTTTTAAAAAATACATTTCAGCAAAGGTTTTTAAAAATGCAAAATCGTCAAGCGAGACATTCACTTTTTCCGTCATCACAATTCCCCCTAGCGTAATTTTGTTACTTCTTGAAAAGAGTATATAACCGCTAAAGTAATAAGTCAATACGTTAGGAGTAATTTAATTTCTTTTGAAGTATTCAAAATTACTTCTCTGTGGTAAAATCATTACTATAGAAGTAAACGGAAAAGGCGGTGCATGTATGGGTATTAAATTTTTAGTGTCTGATTGGCTCGGGAAAAAGAAGATGACACAAAAAGAGTTATCGGATTTAACTGGTATCAGACCTGCTACAATTTCAGCTTTGTATCACGATAAAATTAAAAGAATTGAAGTTGAGCAATTGGAGAAATTATGTACAGTCTTTGAGTGCCAACCAGGGGATTTAATGACCTTTGAAACAGATAACTAATATTGGTTGTCTGTTTTTTTGTTCATTTAATTAGTCAATCGGTCTTAAGGCTGAGAGATAGCACCGCCTATAGTGTGTTTCCAACAATAAGTGAAATTGATATAATCAAACCATTAAAGGAAACCACAAGAAGAAAGAAGATGTTAATTTTGGGTATGAAAATATGGTGGGTTATAAATATCGCATGGCTATTCATTTTCGCTACTGGGGCCATAATTATTGGAGTAAGAGAAGTTGATGGAGCAGGTGTAGTTGTGCGAAATGTTCCTAGTTTAAATGGATGATGGTTACATCAATCTGGTAAAGGCTAGGCAGTTCCTTTCGGAATTGAAGGGTTATATCGAAGAATCAAATGAAGAGGTAACGCTCAGAAGGGTTCTCTCTTAGTCGAATAGCACTTGATTTAGTAAGAATGAAAGTGTTATAAGCTCGGCGAAAAGGCGTGAGAATTTACCGTAACAGTTCGGCTGACGAAAGCCTACCCGCGGGGGTGGTGTAAATCATGATGCTTGAGTTGAATGAATATGGTGAGAATGCTAATAAACCTACAATAAAAGGTTAAGCTGACGAACTTCTGAATGTACGGGTCTATACCTGCGATACATAGAAATGTGTATATCACCAAATTGTGAGGTTAGCTGTGGATGAGTAAAAATAACTAATATGAAAATCCATGATACGTTACAGGCGTATGAATACTAACAGGCTTAGAGGAAGCACCTAAGTTCATTCCATAATAGATATAATTCAACGTTGTAAGCTGATAACGTGGAGGACTTACTTCCATTGAAACGGTGGCAAGGAAAACATTAATGATAATAATTACTGTATAACATGTCTTAATATCAGTGAAAGTGGTGGCACAGTACCAAGGAAATGTCTAATACACATGGAGGGATAGCCACTAGACTAATAAAGATTTATTCAACCAAGTAAGGCAGTTCTTTATCGGTTAATAAGGTTCTTGTGAGACTAAAAGAGGTTTAACTCCGAAAGGAGTCACCAACTTATTGAAACGGAAGAAATTGAGACACAATGAGTATTATAGCATGCAAGATTGTTTTGATACACTTTATACTCAAAGTGTCAGTGGTCATCACTTCTATGACTTAACAGAATTAATGAGTTCTAAAGACAATATACGTCTAGCCTACCGAAACATCAAAAGAAATACAGGTAGTAAAACTGCGGGAACTGATAAATTAACAATTAATGATATCTTGCATTTAACTGTGGAAGATGTAATAGCAAGAGTTCAAGCTATGTTTAAATGGTATGAACCACAGCCAGTAAGACGGGTTCTTATTCCTAAAGGAAAGGATAAAACTAGACCTTTGGGGATACCAACGATTTGGGATAGAATCTTTCAACAATGCATACTTCAAATTTTAGAGCCAATTTGCGAAGCAAAATTCCATAAACATAGTTATGGGTTTAGACCGAATCGCAGCACTCATCATGCGAAAGCTAGACTTGAGTTCCTTATCAATCAAACTGGGCTTCATCATTGTGTTGATGTAGATATTAAGGGTTTCTTTGATAATGTTAATCATAGTAAGCTTTTAAAACAAATGTGGTCTCTAGGCATAAGGGATAAATCACTCCTTTCTATTATATCTAGGCTATTAAAAGCAGAGATTGAAGGAGAGGGTATTCCTACAAAAGGTACTCCGCAAGGAGGAATTCTGTCACCGTTATTATCCAACATTGTATTAAATGAATTGGATTGGTGGGTTAGTAACCAATGGGAAACGTTTGAAAGCAGATATACATACTCCACCAATGGCAGTAAATATCAGCATTTAAAGAAAACAGCTTTAAAAGAGTGCTTCATCGTCCGATATGCGGACGATTTTAAAGTAATGTGCCGAACTAGGTCAAACGCAATAAAAATGAACTACGCACTGAAAGACTTCTTGAGAATAAGGCTTCATTTGGAGTTAAGTGAAGAAAAATCAAAGGTTGTTAATTTAAAGAAAAACTCATCAGAGTTTCTAGGCTTTTCAATAAAAGCTATAAGAAAGGGTAAGACCAGATTTGGTTATGTAGCAAAGTCTGATATGTCGAAAAAGGCTAAAGCAAATGCTTTCCAAAAGATAAAAGAAGCCATAAGGGTAATCAAGAGAAAGCCTTGTATTCAGACAGTTTGGAATTTTAATACCGTTGTGATGGGAATCCAAAACTATTACTCAGCTGCAACTCAAATTACAATTAATCTGAATGAGTTAAATCTCCATCTACGCAAGACGTTATACAATCAATTAAAGAATATTAGAACCGAGGCGAGGTTCCATGAGATGACTAAGACTTTACAGAAGAGGTACAAGGGATACGAGGCTAAACTGTATAAGATACAGAACATGGTTTTTGTCCCTATCCATGCACAACGATGGGGAAAGACACTATGTTTTTCACAAATAATTTGTAATTTTACAGTCGAAGGAAGAGCAAAAATTCATAATAGCCTAAAGGCTATCAATAAAAATACTCTTTCTCACATCATGAGAAACTACATTCCAAATAGATCTATTGAGTACAACGACAACAGAATCAGTAAGTTCATTGCCCAGTATGGCAAATGCGCCATTTTAGGTGAAGAATTAGGTATTAATGATTGGCATTGTCATCATATTAATCCGTTTAACATTTCAAAAGATGATAGTTATTCGAACTTAATAATTTTGAATAAGGCTATACATCAACTTATACATTTGAAAGACCAGGCAAAAATTAAAACGCTCTTAAAAGCTGTAAAGCTTTCGAATAAGCAAATAGTAAAAGTAAATAATTTACGACTGAAATGTAACAATGAAATAATCTAATAATGGAAGAAAAGCACTCGTCTGCTTAAGATATAGAAAGAATAAATTGGATTAGTTGGAACGCCGTATGCGATGAAAGTCGCACGTACGGTGTGAACAGGGGGAAAAGCTGGCGATAACTTCAAAAGCTTACCTATCTGTATCAAACACCTGAAATTAAAATGATAACATTCGTTATTTTGGGTATTGCATTTATAGTTGTTGTACTATTTCAATTGATTTTTCTTTTTTTGTTAGAAAAAGTACAAATGAAAATTTAACAAAAAGACTATCGTGACTCAACGTTGGTCTTTGTTTATTCTTGTAAGCCACTAAAATCAGTGGCTTTTTTATATGTACTAATGTAAGGATTTTCTATAAAATGAAATTACATAATTCTGTAAGGAGTGCATGACATGGATACAATAGCAGAAACAATAAAATTTGCAGGCTTTGGAAAGAAGAAAGCAATGGCTAATCAAATTCAAATGTTTGATGATAGACTAACGGATCAAGGCGAAACATTACTCGCTGTATGTGCATCTATTAAAGGTACAAAACAGCTTTATGTCACTGACCAACGAATCATATTACATGAAACCAAAGGCATCATATTCAACGATGAAAAAAGCATTCCTTTGCAATCTATCAGTAGTATCAATATTTCAAATACGCTCATTTCCTCCACTTTGAAAATAGTATCTACGGGAAACAAAGCTATCATTGAGGATGTACCACAGAATATTGCACTTGAGATTAAGAATGCTATTGAGAACCTGAAAAAAGATTTTAAAACAAAGTCTACTAAAAAGGAAAAGGACATGTATGATATTGGTGATGAAATTCGCGAATTAAAGGCTTTATTAGAGGATGGGATATTAACGCAAGAAGAATTTGACGCGAAGAAAAAGCAATTGTTAGGAATATAAAAATGACCAGGTACTCAGTATTTAATGAGCGCCTGGTCTATAAATTAATTATTTTTGTAAAGTAAGTGTCCCTTGATAATAATATCCGTGTTCATCAAAGGACTTATAAAATATATAACCCTTGTAAACATGGTCAGCATAAGGCGGATACTGACCAATTACTTCTGTATGATAAACCGACCCTCCTTGATAGCCTTTAAAAAGTTTACCAAATTCCCTTGTATCCGCCACAGCATTATAAGTTAATGCTTCTGTTTCTTGTTCTGTAGAATAATTAATTGATTCAGGTAAGTTCGAAGGATCAACTTCCTGTGCTGAAGAACTTAATGCTCCTGGAAAAACTAGAGCCCCACAAACAATTAAACCAGTAAGTATTTTAGGTATTTTCATATAAATGTACTCCTTTTGTTATATAGTTTATTTCTACTTAGTTGTATGAATGCTATAGCAAATCTACTTACTCTCGAGTTAATTTAATCCTATCATTACCAAAACAACCATTTCAATGGTAATTTAGTGTCATTTTTTGGCGGTATTAAAACGCTATTTTGGCGGTATAATTCTAAAATATGATAAATCATGATAAATCACGCCACATCACGCCATAAGCAACACCAATTTTTTGGAGCGATATTTTCTTTTCATAGTTCAAAAGTTTCGTTTGTTTCATGTTTTTCACAGAATATTTGACATTTATATTCAGAAACTAATCTTTTTTTATTTATTATTTTCGAGTATTACTTTCACAAATCTTTCATTTTTATACCATTAATAATCATAAGTAAAAAAGACCAGCTCGGCTAAATTTAGCTTTGCTGATCTTAACTATCATGCAGCTACAACATTTGCAACTTGTGCAAGTTTAGCTGTTTTAATTTTATTTGCACCGGCTTGTGCTGTAGCCATTCCAGTAAAAGTACCTGTCTTAACTCGCCATTTAGCACCATCCGGCTCGATGTATGCCACCCAACCAAAACGGTGTTTAAGTACATCTTGTGTATTTTCTGCAGCTTGTTTTGTAGCGTATGTTCCAGTAAGTACGCGGTATTTATTATTGTCTGCAATAGGTGCAGGTTGTTGCACATCGCCACTCGCATTTTTAATCATTGTAATAAATTGTGACCATGAAATTTTACCTTCACGCATGTTTCGAGGACAGTTTTTACCACTGAAATGATTGTGTTGAACAACGTTGCCGATTGAGATGCCTTCATCCTTCATGATTTTTGCAACTAATTCAGCGGCATTCTGCATAGCTTTTAAATAATTACCATCAGCATTTACACAAATTTCAACTTGAATGCCTTCATTGTTTCCTTTATTACTTCCTGCAGCCCAACATCTCCAAACATGTTCAAATGATTGTACAGCTTCTTTGTCGTCCACAGTATAATGCCAAGATGCTGAGCGACTATTGCCATTGGATTGTAAACGTGCATGTGCGTCTGCATCGGCTCCTGAACGGGTATTATCTGTTTCATGAACAACGATATATTTTTTAACGTTACCTTTCCCATAAGTCACCTTGTTTGCTTGTACATCAGTTACTAATTTTTTGCGAATAGAAGTCATTTTGTATTCCCCTCTCCTGATTGATCCTTTACAATCGCTAAAATATTTTTAATAAAATTCGGTGTAGGCAAGCCCATCTTCGTACCGTTTTCTGTGATAGAAATAAATTCGAGTACACAGAATGCAATGGCTGCCCCATCACCTGCGTACTCGATACCCGGAATCACTAATGCCAGTAAATACACTGAACCAACTAGCATTAAGTAATAAATTTTTCGTATGATACCATTGAATCCGACACGGCTGTTCAAGTTACGATTTACAATACCACCCATAATTCCTGTGAGGTAGTCAATAGCCATGAAACCAATTAATACAGTAACAGCCATACCTAGACCGTCAACTGAATATGACACTAACGTGCCAATTGCTCCACTTACTGCAGCAACCCATTTTTCCATTAGAACACTTCCCTTTTTGCAATATAAAAGCCTTCCACAGATAATTGTGGAAGGCTGAATATAAATATTATTTGTTTGTTTTCTCTGTAAGAATCAGAGTCATTACTAATACGATACTTATCAATCCTATATTCATAAATATATATAATCTTTGAATGATAGGATACCCAGATATTTGAGCTATTAAAAAAGTAATCAAACTTAATGCAGCTATAGCCACTGTTGATTCTGTCAAACTACCTCTAATCTCTTTCTTCTCAATAAAACCTATTGAAAGTGCTCCAATTCCGACTGCTATAGCTACATTTAATTGTGAAAGCGTAACTAAAACATTTTTTAATTCATCATTTTTTACATCAATTGCTGCGTATATTGCAAAGAAATTCAAAGCTAAAATTGCAAAAATTTTAGCAACTCTATTTTTGGTCATACAAATTCCTCCTATTGTGTATTTAAATACTAATACGGAAGAACTAGTAAAAGAGTTTCATTTTATTGTATATAACTAACTATAAAACTATCATTTTCATTTTATCACTAATAACGCTAAGCTTATGCCTGCGTTTGCTGTTCGTCCATTTGAGTAAGTAACCCTGTGTATTCATCATCTTTTAGCTGATTATTAGCATAAAAAACATTTACTTTATTCAACATAGCTTCATGCTCATAGCGTTTACGCTCAATTAAAAATTTACATAATTCATAGACTGTCACCTTAGTTTCCTCCTAATAATTCACTTTTTGATACCAAGTATTCTGTGTTTAAAAGCATTTGTGCCTGCATTTCTTCAACAGTAGGTTGCGGTTCAATTGGCTCAGGTGCTACAGGTGCAGTGAAATCACCTGTCTTAGCATCGTACGTACTACCTAGTTCTACATCTTTGTCATTGACTAAAATCATATTATCAGCAACAACTTCTCCACTTAAATAACTAATACCTTCTACTACGTTATTGATGTTTAACTGTGCATATTTAAACATATATTCACACCCTTAATAAAATTCTACTACTTGCCACGAAATTTTAGTGCCCCCATATATATATGAATTAGGAAATCCTATAGTTATAGATGTAGCTGTAACATTTTCAATGTAAGGCGCATAAACACTGCTTGATCCAGCAACAGAACCACCATAATCAATAGTTACTGAGGCCTTAGCAGGATTTATGGAATTAATTGTAGCTGTAAATGTTTTCACCTCTGAGGTATGTGGTAAACTTAATACCCCTCGCTGCACACTCTTGACCGCACGCCCGTTTATCAGAGAATCCACTTTTGTATTTATCGAGTTTACAGTGCTATCAGTACCAGCGGTTCTATTATTAATAGTATCTACAACAGTCTTAATTGCTGTTTGCATAGTCTTTGTTGCCAAGTCAATTATGTTCATTTTGCTACCTCCTCATAAATAATTTGAGGTTCACCTTTAACCGTTCTGAAACCCCATCGATAAGTAATACCATTGTCAACAAACATGTGAGGCATAGGATCTATTACATGACCAGTCATTTCGTTTTTTACCTCGTTAATGGCTCCGGTCAATGTTTTATCTACTGTCTCTAAGTCGGGTATCGACGTGTTACCCTTCTGTAATTCACTGACTGCATCATCTAAAATATCCATGTTCTCGTTTATATCTGAAATCAAAATATTGTCCGTTAAACCCGGCTTCTTTAGATTCAAATTTGGTGTATGTTCCATTAGCTCACCTCATTCCATATTCGTATATCATCCCATGTGATATTGGTTACACTTCCCCAGGTTCTATTGCTTACAAATTCCCAAACGTTGAAGGTATACACATAATCAAACTGCAGATGTGCTGGCACAATAATTTCAATTGCCTGCATTAGACCGACTATGTTATCCGGAATACCCTTTTTACCAACGAATTTAATTTCGTATACACCTGGTATGCTCGTAGGATTTACCTCTACATCTCCGTTACTGTAAGCAGCTGCAACCGACTTAATTGTTTCTTTTGTTGTTTGGTCAAAGCTTGCACGATTTCTTGAAGTGATCTGTTCCCTGCGCTGGTCATAGCGTAATGTTCCAATTGTTTTAATGCCAAGATCACGTTCATATATCGGCAAAGCTTCAATTGCTGTATCGATAAATATGTTACGATTTACAATTTCAAGCTGTTGTTCAGTATTACGAAACTCTCTATCATCTGCAGTGAGTACCGTTCTAAACACTGTAGATTTACGCTCATACAACGGCAAATATTTAATCATATCCGTTAGATAATCTTGTGTTGAAACAACAATGCTTGTAATCATTTCAGCCTGTGTTTGCATGATGATAGGCGATTGAACTACTTTGACACCTTGTGGCTGTAGCTCAGTTATAACTTCATTTGTTGTACCGGATGAAGCAATGGAAACCCCCTGTGTCTGTAGTTCTGTTTCGGTTAACATCAATGCTAATCTAAAACATTCCCATTGGTGAGGCGTTAACTCACCCCATGTGAGTATGGAGACTTGACCCCATTCTGATTGTGGTATAGCGTGCATGTCCTCACCTACTTCAATCGTACAATTAGATAGTTTTTAGGAATCTTGTATTGGCTTGATATATCGATGTTTTTTGTAAATTCTGCTTGCGATTTAAAAAGTAAATTACCAACCGTCTTTGCATCATAAATACCAATGTGCGAAATATCTCCCCAAGACTCTGCCGCAATCGGAAATAAAATATCGGCATTATTAGATGTTTGCCCATCTGTTGGTACTGCAAATACTGCAGATTGTCGTGAATAACTTGTAGCGTTTACCTCTGTGTCACCATTAAATAGTGCTACAAATACTGGTGTCGTCCTTAAATTGTCCGTTAACACCTTATTCTTTAAATATACCGTCATGTGATTCATTCATTTACACCTCCCATAATTGCCACGGCATCGTCAGGAATAACAACATTTGCTGTTGATCCATTGATAAGTAAATCTTGATAATCCATAACTCCGTCACTGTCTATAATGAGTGCACCTATTTTGGCATAGCTCACAAATAAAGCTTTGAAGGCTATTTCTTTCAAGTATTTAGTAATGTTCTTTTTAATACTTGTTTTTACAATTTCATCTGTGTAACCAGGTAATAATTTGAGGGCTACGGATAAATTGAGGAACAATGCAGCTGCAGACATTACAAGCAAATCCTCAACACCAAACGGCATTTCCTTCTCAATGTGCTTTCTCACACCTTCTACTAATTCAACTGATGCAGGTAGCTTATTCGCATCGATAACGACAACCTTCATTGTTAATGGACCATTGTAGCGAGGGAATACTTTTGCATCTCCTGTACCTGTAACCTCTAATGCCCATTCACGATAATGATATTTGTTACCTGCTTTCCCTGGACGTTGTAGCTTGTCATAATAACGTTGGCGTAAATCGTTATCTGTTTCAGCATCGTAGCCATCCACCACTGGATCAGGATTATAAACATTGACCAGGCCAACTATAGAAACTGGAAAGTTTTTAATGGTATTAGCAGGCACATTTCCTATTTGACCAAACTCATTACACTGTACACGTACATGAGCAAACCCACTTTCATTAAGTGTTGTTTCCTCAATAACTGTGTATAGTAATGATGTTTCAGTACCTACTAACTCGCCAACTTTAACAGGTGTGTCAGCTGTACCCGATACAATAACTGTCGTTGTTGCTTTCGTTGCTGGCTTTCTACTTTGTCCTGTGCGCTGATATACGGTGATACCGATACCTATTGATGCAGTAAATGATTTAAAAATATATGGAAAAATCATATATTATGGTACTACCTTATAATTAATATTTAGCGCTAAAAATTAATCACTGAAAAGAGCAGGCTCATATGTCTAGCTCTTTTCTATTACCTAGGAGGATTATTGTGAATGACACAGCATCACAACGAATTTTTTTATACATCAGAGTATCCACTATAGAACAAGCTAAAGAAGGTTATTCAGTTGGCGCACAAGAAGAACGTTTACGTGCGTATGCAAAGGCTAAAAATTACACTGTGGTGAAGTCCTATATTGATCCTGGTTATTCAGGATCAAATATGAATCGCCCAGCTTTACAAGAAATGATAAAACAAATTGAATTAGGTGCTGTTGATCTTGTTTTGGTATATAAGTTAGATAGATTAAGCAGATCACAAAAAGACACCTTATTCTTAATAGAAGAAGTATTTTTAAAAAATACTGTTGATTTTGTTAGCATGAACGAATCATTTGATACATCCACACCTTTCGGACGAGCAATGATTGGTATTCTTTCTGTTTTTGCTCAATTAGAGCGTGAACAAATAAGAGAACGTACCATAATGGGTAAAGAGGAACGTGCAAAAGAAGGGAAATGGCATGGCGGTGGAGGAGAATCACGAAAAGTAAAAGGATATGATTATATAGATGGTCAACTCATAATCAATAAATACGAGGCTGAGTGTGTTAAAACGATATATGATGAATACCTTAAAGGAACTGGTCTTAATGCATTATTTAAGTTGGTACTCAAAAAGTATCCCAATGTTATTAATTCTGAAACGACTGTACGTAACATTCTTTTAAACCCTATTTATATTGGCAAAATAAAACATAAGGGAGAGCTTTTTAAAGGTGAACATTCCCCTATTATTTCTATAGATCAATTTAATCAAACACAAGATTTAATGAAGAAACGAGCAAGCACTTCTGATCCAGCAAGGAAAAAATATTTGTTATCAGGTTTGCTCTACTGCGGCCATTGTGGAGCTAGAATGACTGGTAGATCAGGAGGTAAATTGAAAAATGGAAGTCCAATGCGTTATTACTCTTGCTATTCTAGACAAAACGCTCGTGAATATCTAAAGAAAGTTGATCGCTGTGAAAAAACACATGAAAAAAAACAAGTACTTGAACAGTACATTATTGATGAAATAAAGAAAATTAACATCGGCTTTGTAAAAAATTATCGCCTTGGTAATACGAGCGAGGATTCAACTAAAATAAATATACTTGAAAATGAAATACAAAATCTTGATAAGCAAATATCTAAGCTAGTTGATTTATACAGTTTAAACAAAGTTCCTTTAGAAATAATGAGCAAAAAAATCGATGCTCTAAACGAAGAAAAAGAAAAAGTAAAACAGCATATAGATGAATTAAAAAGCGATCATGTTCCCAATAATTTTGATGAAATAAAAAAAACGGTCTCCCAGTTAGCCACATTTGATTGGGATAACGAGGAGACGGAACAGAAACGATTGATAGTCGCCAAACTAATCAATAAAATAATCGTTTCCAATGACAATATTATCATAGATTGGGCATTTTAATTAGTCTTTGTGTATGTTACAAAAACATTCTATTCAAGTGGAATGTGTAGCGAAGCTTGTGTTGAAAAATAAATAATGATGAAAAAGGGCGTCTCCTAAAATTAAGAGACGCCCTTTGTTTTATATTATATGTAATGCACAGCTCCAGCTGCCTGGTGGATGACGGACGGTCCAGAAAAATCAACACCTTAACCAGTTGCCCAGGATTTAAAAGATTTTTATATTTTAAGTTTTTAGCTTTAATACGAAAGAACTTTGACACGTAAACTTTGGATTTTTACCTTTAACCTTTAAGCTTTCAACTCAGTTTGTTTAAAGTATCCTTTGTAGTAAGGCATGTTTGAGGTTTTAACTCGCACACATACCTTGAAGCGCGAGCGACTTTTCGTTTTCCGTTTTCGCTAGACCATGCAAATTTAGTTAGGCTTGCACTTCAATAAATGTCGTTGCGTTTGATTCCGATAATACAGCGTCGACCTCTGATTCAAATTCTTCAATTCGATTATTTAATGCTTCAATTTTCCTTTTAACATTCATCGGATCTATTAATTCGAACTCGTTTCTTTTCATAAATGTGTCCGTATGTAATTTAACTTCCTCAGAAGATTGTTTATCTTTATTCCCTAATATATTAACTAAATACGTTTCTAGCTTCGCTGGCAACGCATCATTTTCTTTAGCAACCGTATTTATCGCTGAACGATATTGCTGTTGCATGACTTCTAACAGTTCCTTTTCATATTGAATGGACTGTTTGCGTTCAATTGCCTCAGCTACAGTCATTTCTTCTTTTCCTACTATTACTTTTGTTTTAGCATTGGACTCCACAACAAGGGATTTAATGCGATTACGATAGCTAATTAAGCTAACTACTTTATCATATGAGGCTTGCATCTGCTTTTCATATTCTTGAATCTCTACACCATTAATTTTGCTATTACTTTTACGATTAGCTAACACTGAACTAACTTCATTCGTTGCTGCTTCGATGCGGTGATTTAGCATCTTTAATTCTGTTAATGCACGGTGAATCGATATTTTTTTATATTCAGTCATGATTTAATCTCCTCATTATACTTAGCTAGTGTTCTTCTATTATATAGAGATAAACATCCAAAGTCCAAATATTACCTGTCTACAAATATTGTTTGATTTTATGTTTGCTTGTCTGTATAATACTATTCTAGGTGCCAAACCTATGTGACTTGGACGGAACATCCTTGTCACGTCAAAGAACGCCATAACAGCACGGATTTGCTGGGCGTTTTTTGTTTTATGAGCGGGAGATGAGCCCCGCTCTTTTATTTTGCCCAAAATTATACATTGAGCAAAAGCCTCTGAGCTGAGCGATTCGTTCGCTTACCCGAGCGGTTACATCGTCTACCCGATCAGTTTTTCTGCTTACCCGAGCAATAATAGCTCCTACCCGAGCAGTTCCTCTGCTTACCCGAGCGATAATAGCTCCTACCCGAGCAGTTCTTCTACTTACCCGATCGAATACTATCTCTACCTGATCAGTTCTGCATTATACCCGAACATTTGACTCTTTTATTCCGCTTCAAGCGATAATTCACACCAAAAACAATGACCTTTACATCGTCACTGGTCGCTTATTTTTATTTCGTCCAAATACTAACAAAACAATTGCTACAGCTAGTAAAAGCATCGCAACCAATAACAGAAGGCTATAATTTTTTACATATTCTAAATAAACGCCACCTAAAAATGGTCCTGTTAAGCTACCGATACTAAGAGCAATCCCGCAAAGCAGGTTTCCTGTAGGCAATAATTCCTTTGGGGTTAAATCCGCCATATAGGTAATCCCTAATGAAAACATTGAACCGACTAGTGTTCCTGTAAAGAAAAATGCGATGGCTACTGCCATTTGTGAATGCTCTAAAAAACTGGCAATGCCAAAAATAATAGATCCTCCAAACGAGCCTACCATCAAGACATTACGTCGCCCTACTTTATCCCCTATGGCTCCAAGCGGCACTTGTGTTAAAATCCCACCAAATGTAAAGACTGATAAAATAATAGGAATCATATTTACGTCGAAATCTTTACGCAAGGCATAAACTGGGAACAAGGCATTTAATGAAGATTCTAAAAACCCATAAACGAATGGCCCTAAAAATGCAATCCATCCAAATACAATGGCCATTTTATAGCGCTGCCAGCCTCTCGCATGTAAGTCTCCAGTTAAAAGCTCTGGTTTTTCATTTTGTAAGAGAAATACAAAAGACCACGCGAATAAACACATAATTGAAGATACAATAAACGGTAATGCCTCTGAAATTTGTATAAGTTTGACCATTAATGGCCCAACTGCAAAGCCAGTGCTAAAGGACAAGCCATAAATCGCCATACCCTTCCCTAAGCTTTTATGATCTGAGGTACTTGTAATCCACGTCTGTGTTGCAAAGTGTAATGCATGATCTCCTACTCCAATGAGTAAGCGAAGGACAAACCAAAAAGTCACGCTTTTCCATAAAGGAAATGCAAGTAATGAAGCGAAGACAAGTGCGCCGCCAATTAAAATAATCGGTTTATAGCCCCATTTTCGTAATGGCTGCTCAATAAACGGTGAGATTAATAAAGTTCCTATGTATAGACCTGTTGCATTCAATCCATTCAACGCGGAGGATACTCCATCACGTTCGAAAATAATTGAAATCAGTGGTAAAAGCATCCCTTGCGAAAAGCCTGATATAGATACAATTAACACTAGAATGGCAAATCTTTTCTGGCTGTAATCTGAAAAGTGTGTCATTTTTTCCTCCAACATCAAGTCATTTTTCCAAATAACAGCATACCAAAAAGCCTTAGCGCTCACCACATGTGATTTTACGCTAAGGCTTAACTAACACTTATCTCCATTTAATTGTATAAACACGAATTTCGGCTTTTACATTGGCCGAGTACTTGTTTAAACTCCCTCCTTTTCGAGTTAGAGTTTTTAGGATTTTCTAAATCAGCTCCTTTACTTTTTCTTAATATTAATTTAACACACAGTATCAATATTGTAAATATTCTGTTTATTGTTTCTCAAAAAATAATCGCTTAGTCCTAGGTGTTTACCTAAGCATTGAAATTTAGTCCCAAATCAGCTACTATGAAGGGGACGAAATGAGGTGTATGTATGTCAAATCCAATCACTGATAAAAAGCAGCAAGTGAATTACCTAAGAGAGCGTCTTGAAATATTTTTAGAAGTTTTAGATGCGATTGATCCTGAAACAACTGAATTAGAGGATATTGATCGTTTAATTCAAATGATGGATGATTTAGAAGACAAAATGGAGCAATTTAACGCTCGTGAACAATAACTGATAAAAGCAAGTGGACGCTCCATATCCACTTGCTTTTTTAGTCCATTTCAGGTTAATAGCAATCCCAATTATATAGAACTTTACTAAAATCTCTGCGTTGCAACTCATCCTCTGTGATGAAAAAGTTGCCGACTCCGTCATCCCCCCACAGAATATGATCTCCTATACTGTCAATCTGAAGCAACAAGACTGTTGAATCTGTATATTCACCATAAGTTCGTGGATCATCCTGAGTAAAAAATGGATATCCCCCGATTTTATGACCTGTACTATTCAATGTCTCAAAAAATGAGTCTACTAAATTATCATCGTCTTCTATAGTAGCAAGGATCTTCGCATATGGTTTTTCACTTCTAAAGTCATTAGCTGATAATGGTTCATAGCCTGTTCTAAAGGACAATGCCATTTCTTTTTCAACCGGAAAGTAAAATTCTTCTTCTTTCGCTTCAACAAATGAGAAGTCTTGTACTAACTGTGACTCGTCACTGACAATATGTTCGTGGAAAATAACGCGGAAGCCTTCCTGATTTTGACCATTATCAAAGTCCATTCCCAGTACATCGTCATAACCATCAATATAAAACTGCAAGATTCCCTCTTTAGGGAAATTTGATAAATGCTTCGGTACATCTGCAAAATTAATTTGTGCTAGTAATTTTAATGGTTGCCCTTCAGGACTTTTCGGATACTCCATTGACAGCGGGAAATACGGATTACCTGCAAACTTACTTTCAAATAAAGATGTTTTTCGTTCTTCCGTTTCAATAAATACAGTAGGCAGTATCGTTTCCTCTATTACTGTCCTATATTGTTCAAATGCTTCAGGTAAATTAAGTAACTTCATATATTACCTCCTAAAGTAGATTTAATTCCATTATAGAACAAATGTTCCTCTTCGACAATCTTTATTTCGATGAAACTCCAATTTATGAATATGACCGGAAACCTACATTTACAAGTAGATTTGTTCAAGTTCCAAAAGTGCTCAGCTTCGCTCTAAAAGCGCTCAGCTTCACCCCAAAAACGCTCCGCTTCGACCTAAAGATAAATAGAATTTAATTAACATAATTTTACACTTAAATTACCTCTTTTTGAGAATAGACCTTTAATTCCGACTTCAATGAGTTGAACTCTTTTTTTCATTAGTTGAAAAGAGTATAATGTAACGTGGAAATAATCAAATTTTCTATGGGGGGCAATACCAAATGAATATCCAAACTTTGGAGAAAAGTCTTTATGATTTAATTACTCAAACATCTACGAATCTACCTAAAGACGTACGTCGTGCAATTAAGAAAGCTAAAGAAGCTGAAAATGCTGGTACTCGTGCTGCTATGAGCTTAGACACAATCTCAACTAATATTATTATGGCAGAAGATAATGTATCACCTATCTGTCAAGATACTGGTCTACCAACATTCAAAATTTATACTCCTGTTGGTGTAAACCAATTAGAAATTAAAGAAGCTATTAAAAAAGCTATTAACGATACATCTGCTGATGCAAAATTACGTCCAAACGCTGTTGATTCATTAACTGGCGCAAACAGTGGAAACAACATTGGTGAAGGTCTACCTGTTATGAAATTCGAACAATGGGAAAAAGACTACATCACAATTAAGTTAATCCTTAAAGGTGGCGGCTGTGAAAACAAAAACATTCAATACAGCCTACCATGTGAGCTTGAAGGTCTTGGTCGCGCTGGTCGTGATTTAGATGGTATCCGTAAATGTATCATTCACTCAGTATACCAAGCACAAGGACAAGGCTGTTCAGCTGGTTTCATCGGTGTAGGTATCGGTGGTGACCGCTCTTCTGGTTACGACTTAGCGAAAGAACAATTATTCCGTCATGTGGAAGATACAAATCCAAATCCTGATCTTGCTAAATTAGAAGAATATGTAGTGAAAACTGCAAACACATTTGGTATCGGTACAATGGGCTTCGGTGGTGAAGCAACATTACTTGGTTGTAAAATTGGCGTTATGCACCGTATCCCAGCTTCATTCTACGTATCAGTAGCTTATAACTGTTGGGCATACCGTCGTATGGCTGTGGACATGGATCCTCAAACTGGCGAAATTATTAATTGGCATTACCAAGAAGGCGAAAAAATTACATTTAAAGAAGATGAAGTTGCAGCAACAACAGAAGACACTACTACAAATGTAGTGGAACTTACTGCACCAATTACTGAAGAACAAATTCGTGCTCTAAAAGTTGGGGACGTTGTATCAATTACTGGTCGTATGTATACTGGCCGTGACGCAATTCACCATCACTTAATGAGTCACGATGCTCCAGTTGATCTTAATGGACAAGTTATTTATCACTGTGGCCCTGTAATGGCAAAAGATGAAGAAGGCAACTGGACAGTAAAAGCTGCTGGTCCAACTACTTCAATTCGTGAGGAGCCATACCAAGGTGACATCATGAAAAAATTCGGTATCCGCGCTGTAATCGGTAAAGGCGGTATGGGACCAAAAACACTTGCTGCATTAGAAGAACATGGTGGCGTTTACTTAAATGCAATCGGTGGTGCTGCACAATACTACGCAGACTGCATTAAAGGTGTAGATGGTGTTGATCTAATGGAATTTGGTGTTCCAGAAGCTATGTGGCACTTAAACGTTGAGAAGTTCACAGCTGTTGTAACAATGGACTCTCACGGTAACTCTCTACACGCAGACGTAGACAAATCTTCACTAGAAAAACTTGCACTACACGCAGAAAGAGTATTCTAATAAAGATAAAATATCTTTTATAAAGAGTTACTCTGAATACTAGCGGTCGTTTTATAAGCTGTGGCGTAAGCGAAGCGGCAGCCACACCGCAGAAAGAGTATTCTATTATAGATAAAATATCTTTTATAAAGAGTTACTCTGAATACTAGCAGTCGTTTTATAAGCTGTTGCGTACGCGAAGCGGTAGCCACACTACAAAAATGAGTTTATAATTAAATAATTTTTGCAGTAATCCCTAAAGTAGGGTAATTCACTGCACAAATTCGAAAGGCACAGAATATTCCTAATGAATAATCTGTGCTTTTCTTATGTTCGAAATTATGATCAATTATGCCTCAGCATAATTGCGTCCAGAACCGGCTGAAAAGCAGCTTAAATCCGCATTCATCTCACCACCTAGGTGGGAGACTTCTGAAACTGCCGTTGCACTTTCGCTACAGAAAACATTTATAGCTGACGCTTTGCTTTCGCTACAGAAAACATTTGTTGCTGACGCTTTGCTTTCGCTACAGAAAACATTGCTGAGAGAAGTTAAAAAAATTTCATAATTACCTTAATCTCAATCTAGGACTGCTTTTATCCCCCTCTATAAAAATCCCCTTCAAATTTTTTACTTTCTTTTTCCAAATACCTTTGTTATAATAATTCTAAATTAAGTAAGAGTTAATTGAAAGCTATTTTCAATTAATCAATGTTGAAAAATACCGTATAACGAGGTTTTTGATATTGATTTTCATTATCAGGGGGGTTAATGATGGAACATACTAATCGAGAAAATTATAATTTAATTGAGAAAATTAAGGAACATGCAGAATTAATTGCTGCCCTTTTATCAGGTTTGTTCATTTTTCTTGCATGGCGTTTAGATACTAACGAGCAAACAACAGCTTCTGTTCTTTTATATATTGTTGCATTTTGCGTTGGTGGATTTGCTAAAGCAAAAGAAGGCATTGAAGAAACTATTGAAAATAAGGAACTTAATGTTGAACTACTGATGGTATTAGCTGCAATCGGTTCAGCAGCCATAGGTTATTGGACAGAAGGTGCTATTCTAATTTTTATCTTTGCAGTTAGTGGCGCGCTTGAAACATACGCAATGAATAAAAGCCATCGTGAAATTTCCGCACTCATGAACTTACAACCTGAAGAGGCTTGGCTTGTTCGTGGTGACTTTGAACCAATGAAAGTTTCTGTCTCTACGTTACAAATCGGAGATCATCTGCTCATAAAACCTGGTGAAAGAGTACCGGCAGACGGAGTAATATTTAAAGGGCAATCTTCTATTGACGAATCGGCCATTAGCGGTGAGCCATTGCCAGTTGCAAAACGCGAAGGCGATGAAGTATTCGCTGGTACTGTTAACTTAAATGGTGCCATTACAATGGAAATGACAAAACCAAATTCCGAAACACTATTCCAAAAAATTATTACACTTGTTCAAAATGCACAAAGTGAAAAATCACCTTCTCAACAGTTCATAGAAAAATTCGAAGGTACTTATGTAAAACTTGTGCTACTTACTGTCGCTCTAATGATGTTTCTACCTCATTTTGTACTCGGTTGGGACTGGACAACAACTTTCTATCGAGCAATGGTACTCCTAGTAGTTGCTTCTCCATGCGCACTCGTTGCATCCATTATGCCAGCGACACTTGCAGCAATTTCAAATGGTGCAAAACATGGTGTGCTATTTAAAGGCGGCTTGCATTTAGAGCATTTAGGTGCATTACGTGCACTTGCAGTAGATAAAACAGGTACTTTAACACAAGGTAAACCAGTTGTGACTGATTTTATTGTTCGTGAAGGAATAGAACAAGAAATGGCGTTAGCTACCCTAGCTGGTATTGAATCACAATCGAATCATCCACTTGCACAAGCAATTACTTCATATGCTAAGGCTGAAGGTCTTACAAAGTTCCCTCAGGCGTCTATTGAAGATATCCCAGGTTGGGGCATCAAAGGTTATGTAGATAATATAGAATATCAAGTTGGCAAACCTGATTTTGTAGGTGTAGAGGAAGCTGATAATTTCGCAGATGGCGTAGCGACAAAACTCGCTGCAGAAGGCAAAACAGTTATTTTCATTCGTGACAAGGACGGCATTGTCGCATTAGCAGCCTTAAAGGATACCGTTCGCGATGAAGCAAAAAAAGCAGTATCTTTACTAAAAGAGCTAGGCATTAATGTTGTCATGCTTACAGGTGACAACGAGAAGACAGCAAAGGCAATTGCCAAAGAAGCAGGCGTGACGGAATATGTCGCTGAATGTCTTCCTGAAACAAAGGTGACTGAGATGAAACGACTTCTTTCTCAATATAAATATGTAGGAATGGTCGGTGACGGTATTAATGATGCACCTGCATTAGCAACCGCAACTACTGGTATTGCTATGGGAGAAGGAACAGATGTGGCATTAGAAACAGCAGACGTTGTTTTAATGAAGAATGACTTATCAAAAATTGCCTATGCAGTACGTTTATCACGTAAAATGCAACGTATCATCAAGCAAAACATCGTCTTCTCTATCGGCATTATTGTTTTATTAATTACCTCAAACTTTTTACAAGTCGTTGATTTACCTCTAGGTGTAATCGGACATGAAGGAAGCACCATTTTAGTTATTTTAAACGGCCTTCGAATGTTAAATAAAAACATCTAAAACAAACAGCCTCGCATCACAAAACGTGATAACGAGGCTGTTCTTTTCGATATTGCTAACTATTCGGTAATGTCTCCTGTTTAATAAGTTCCTTTTGCAACGCCTTTTTTTGCATTGTCGCATTTAAAATACCACCAAAAATTAAAATAATCCCCGTGAAATATAGCCAAAGCATTAAAATTATAACTCCACCGATACTGCCATATGTAGCGGAATAATTTGCGAAATTACTAATATAAAAAGAGAAAATATACGTTGCCGCCAGCCAGGCAAGAGTTGAAAACAATGCACCTGGCCAAACTCCCATTAACTTCAAACGAGGTTTTGTATTCGGAACAAACCAATAAATTCCCATTAAAACTATAAAGATAAGTAGTGGTGGCATCGACCAGCGTAAGCTTTCCCAGATTATTTCAAACTGTTCTTCAATACCAACAATCGAAAATAAGAAATGCCCAATTTGCTGCCCAAAAACCGGTAAAATTAGAGCGACAGCAATAACAATAACAAACGCTATGGTGAAAACAAGGGACAACCCTCGATCCAACATACCACCCCTAGTCTCTGTATCGTAGGCCTTATTTAAGGCTCTAATCAACGCATTAATTCCTTTAGAAGCAGACCAAATTGTTCCAAGCACCCCGATGGATAATAAACTACTATTACGGATTGTTAATATTTCATTTAATGTATTTTCAATAAGCCTATATACCTCATCTGGCATAATATTCACTAGAAACGAATACACTTGCGTCGTCTCTATGTTCAAATACGGTAATAATGTGACTAGGAAAATTAGTAGTGGAAAAAAAGATAGTAAAAAGAAATAAGCTAACTGTGCCGCAAGAGCAGATACTTCCACTCGCTGTAAGCGTAGTATTAAGTCTTGCATAAAGCCCTTTGATGTCATCACATCTACAACTTCTTCGTCAGGTAAGACAAATGATTTCACTACACTGACTTTCGTAAGTTTTGATGCTTTTTTCTTCCCCATACAAATTCCCCCTGTACGACAACTATTCTTTATCAGGTAAAGAAAAGGCTGATTTTGTGTCATTAATCATGCCTTCGATTGTAGAAGGTAATTCTTTAAATTCCTCAACTTTTTCAGCGACTGTGTTTACGTTTTCTGATACACTTTCACACAACACTTTAGCAGCCAATACTTTTTCCTCAACTAGTACTTGTAATTCCTCTCGATTGGCTACATAGTACGAGATTCCCTCTTTCATTTTTTTCGTTGTAGCGATCGTTTTTTCACGCGTTGTACGGTCTAACATGCTTAATGCAGCACCAACTGTAGCACCAACTACGATAGATGCTAATAATTTACTTCGTCCCATATTAAATACCTCCTGCCTGGTAAATGTATATTTCTTTAGAATAACTAAACTACTTACTGCCCTTATTCTACCCAATAACCGTTTATTTTTAAAGCAATGCCCAAATACAGTGTTGACATTTTTTTTATTCAATGAAATGATATTTTCGAGGATTACGAAAGGTAGGTTTAAATAAATGGATTTATCAGTACCGTCAAAAGAAAACGTTATTTATATGGTTGATCAAATGAAAGACAAGCTTCGCATGGTTAATGTCGATGCAATGAAATCGGAAAATTTTGATGAAGCAAATTATGAAGACCTAGTCTATTTATACGAAATGGTCATGAAGCGTAACACTTTTAGTCCAAGTGAAATGCAAGCTATTGTTGCTGAATTAGGTGCTTTACGCAAATAATTAATTATTTGAGAATAAAGATAAAAAGCTATTAGCAAACCTTGCTAATAGCTTTTTTTCTATTTTGTACTTTTTGCAGTAGAGCCATCCTCTTCTACAAGCGGTAGAATTAATACTTCCACACGACGGTTTTTAGCACGCCCTTCTGCAGTATCATTTGGTGCAATGGCACTGTACTCTCCATAACCTTTAAAACTAAAGTTCCTAGGATCTAACTTCGAATTACTCATCAATAAAGTATTTAGGAAATTTATTGCTCGCATTCCTGATAGCTCAAAGTTAGAAGAGAAGTTAGGCCCAGCTGGAACGTTGTCAGTATGACCAGTAATTACTATATTACGTGCTGGATCTGATTCTAATACATCCGCAAGCTCCTTCGCAACAGGAACATATTCTGGTTTAATCGTTGCTTTCCCTGGATCAAACAGAATACTATCACGAATTGTTACAAGTAAACCTTCATCAGTCATTTCTGTTGCGAATTGACCTTCCATCTCATTAACAGCGATGAAATTATCAACACTATCTTTAATTTCAGCTAACTCCTGCTGATCCTTTAAATATGCAGAATTTTGTTGTGGTTTTTCGTCACTTTCTGCATTCGGACTTTTTACTGGTGCAGGTTGCTCTAAAAAGCTTGTACCACCTTCAAATACTTGATTAAACACAGCTGACATTCGATCTAGCTTCTCTTGGTCTACCGAGCTAGACGCAAACAGTACAATAAATAATGCTAATAACAGTGTTAAAATATCAGCGTACGGCACTAACCAAGACTCATCAATATGTTCTTCATGCTTTTTTTTCCTAGCTTTCTTTGCCAAGGCCGCCCGCCCCGCTTTCATCCGAAATTTGACGACGTTCTTCCATTGTTAAATAAGAAGATAATTTTTGTTCGATTACACGTGGTGCCTCCCCCTCTAATACCGAAAGGATACCCTCAATCATCATGCGTTTTTGTTTTACTTCTATAGCAGATTTACGTTTTAATTTATTGGCAAACGGATGCCATAATACGTAACCTGTAAAAATACCTAATAATGTAGCCATGAAGGCAGCTGAAATGGCATGCCCTAATTTGTCTATATCATTCATATCTCCTAATGCGGCAATTAACCCTACTACCGCACCAAGTACCCCTAAAGTCGGAGCATATGTACCAGCTTGCGTGAAGATTGCCGCACCACTTGAATGGCGTTCTTCCATTGCTTCTACTTCTTCTGTTAAGACATCACGAATATAATCCGCATTCTGACCATCAATTGCTAATGTAAGTCCATTTTTCAAAAACGGGTCTTCCACCTCTGAAGCTTTACTCTCAAGTGCTAAGAGACCCTCACGACGAGCCAAATCTGCCCATTGTGAAAACATCTTAATAATCTCAATATCATCTGCTAATTTTGTTTCTTTGAAAACAATTTTAAATAGCTTTGGTACTCGCTTTAACTCCTTCATCGGGAAGGCAATTGTTACTGCGGAAATAGTACCGAAGATGATAATTAGAATGGCCGCTGGGTTATAAAACGCACTTAAGCTTACACCCTTTAGCACCATCCCTGTTAATAACGCGATAAACGCTAAAATTAATCCTACTACCGATGACAAATCCATTCTCTAACCTCCAAATCTATAATAACAATGTTATTTTCGGCTATTTTTCCATTTTTTAAATACATAATATAGTATAAATGTATTTCAGAATTTTTTCGATGTAATAATTACTTTTTATTCACTTTTCGACCATTTTTGATTATATTGAATTAAGAATAATACACTAAATTGTCTTTAGTTGAAAAAAAATAAGAATTTGTTATTATAATTCGACATAAAATTACTAAAACATACTGAACTAGCTAACGAAAACAGGAGTATATATCCAAAAAAACCATCACTTCTACATAAGTATTTAGAACGATAACTCAAAACCAATCCAGATAATTACTAAAATCTCATACAAAAATGGTGCAAAACAGGCTTTTGTCGATTTTTCTGATGATGCCCTTGTTCCCTCTTGTTAGAAAAAATGCACCAAAAGACTCATTCGATTTCTTCCTACCATGGAAAGTTCAAGTACACGAATGGTTTCGTGAATGTCATAAATTATCCTTACATTTTCCTAGTAACCTATTGTATAATTACTATAGATATTATTGTAGATTATTATAGTAGAGAGGAGCTTTTATTATGTTCATTACGACTGTACTAGGCTTTTCAGCCGTTTTACTAATTTCTCTAGGATTCTTCATCCACTACCTACAAGTTGGTTTAGATTCTAAATCTTCAGTAACTGTAGATCCAATGCCAAAAGAAAAATATTAATTTCATTAAAAAACAGCTACTAGAAAACGTAGCTGTTTTTTATTCTCTTCCCAACTATTTCGCCTAAATAAATTACTTAATTTCTTTTTTTTCGTAAAAATTGCGTGAAAATTGTCATTATTATTTGCAGAATTAAAGTTTTGCTCTAAAATATTTAGTAGGGAAGGGAGTAATCTTTCATGTCAATGTTAAAAGATATTCTAAAGTTTAACGAAGATTTCGTTCAAGAAAAAAAATATGAGCCTTTTATTACAACAAAGTATCCTGATAAACGCATCGTTGTGTTATCTTGTATGGATACTCGTCTTGTAGAGCTTTTACCTAAGGCTATGAATTTACGTAACGGCGACGTAAAAATTGTTAAAAGTGCTGGCGCATTAGTTAGTCACCCTTTTGGTGCAATAATGCGTAGTTTACTTGTAGCTGTTTATGAATTACAAGCAGATGAGGTGTATGTAGTTGGACATTACGACTGTGGTATGAGTGCAGTTGACCCAGAAGCAATGCTAAGTAAAATGGTTGCTAGAGGAATTAACCCTGAAACCATCAAAATGATGGAGTATTCAGGTCTTGATTTAAAAGAGTTTTTACGCGGCTTCGGTGACGTAGCAACAAGTGTAAAGAAAAGTGTCGATACAATTCGAAATCACCCGTTAATGATTAATGACATACCTGTTCATGGCTTAGTTATTGACCCAAATACAGGTCGCCTTGATTTAATCGACGACGGTAACAAACAATAATTTAAAAAAAGTGGCTGGGACAAAACTGGCCAAAACCTTAAAAAGCGCGAGAAATCAATTTAGAAACGTTGATTTCTCGCGCTTTTTTGATGTAAAAAATCATGCGTGTTGATTAGGATAAAATAGGTTTATTATTGAGCGATGAAAGGTTTTTTCTTATTGCTATTTAGTGTCGAGCCCCAAAACAGAATCGCTAAAGCTACTTTCGTTCGTTTTATAGGAATACTTTGAAGATTTATCGAAACAAAATCTCTCTTTATCGAAACTATTTGAGCTTTTATCGAAACAAAATCTCATTTTATCGAAACTTTTTGGGCTTTTATCGAAAAACAAGCTCTTTCTATCAAAGAAATCAACCACACGTTATGGTGAAGAGCTTGTAGCGTAGGGCTACTCGCAGGAAATCAGAGTCTTCTAATTTAATTATTGTGGATAAAAATGGTTAATCACCACACCTGGTAAAAAATATGAAAATTATGCTTATGTCATAAGCGACGCAAATGATCAGTGCGCTTGTTTCATGAAGGTAGATGTCGATATTTTTCGAAAGTTGGGTGATAAATTAAAAAAGTTGGTCGATAAATCGAAAAAGTTAGTCGATAAACAATCAAAAAGTTCTCGAGGCAGTAAATCTCCGGAAATATACTGCCATTAACAGAGAAAAAAGAGAAATCGAACAGCATCGATTTCTCTTTTTTCTTTAATATCAGCTAGTTATTCTTTTTTATTGGTCCTCTAAACGTGCATACATATAATGATCCACCCATTGACCATTAATGTACAGAAGCTTTCTTAAAAGTCCTTCACGCTGAAATCCAGCCTTTTCTAAGACACGAATAGAAGCATTATTTTGTGTTGAAACATATGCCTCTACACGATGTAATCCTACTTTTTCGAATGCAAATTGCACGACCAAGTTAACTGCTTCTGTCACAATTCCTTTCCCTACGTAAATTTCATCCATTGCATAACCAACAAATGCACTGGAGTACGGTAAACGTTTGATGGCATAAAGTGCGATATGTCCTATTAAATTATTTGTCCCTGGCTCAAAAATACCGAAAGTAAATTCCCGCTTTGAGTCCATTAAGTATAAGCTTTCTTGAATTTTTTTATATTGAGCATCAATTGTATAGTAATCAGGTCGTTGTAATGGCTCGTATGTAGACCAAAAGTATTTATTACGGCTTACGAGACCAGTTAAACTTTGTGCATCTTTTTCTTGAAATGTGCGAATGTAGCATTTATTTCCTTGGACTGATACCACATTTTCACCCTTTTTCCTCAATAATCTCCAAATTTTAAGCACCATTTCTCCACACTAACCTTCCGATAATTGTCAATACATTTTAACGCTTGAGATGTGAGACCCCATTTTACTTTTATTGTATGTAAAAAAAGATGCTGCTACAACTAAAACATCTCTTCTTGTTGTTACAGCATCCATTTCATTATTTAACTTTTTGTTTTTTAGGTTTCTCTTCTAACAATTCAAGGCTAGAAGATTCCGCATCTTCTAAATGTGCTTTGTCTAATACATTTGTTAAATGAAGGCCACGTTTTTGTGCCTCACGTTCGATATGTGCAATTGTTTCTTGTAATACTTGTACACGCGCATATTTTTTATCGTCACCCGGTACTAGGATCCATGGAGCATTTTTCTTATCTGTCTTCTCAAACATTTCATTTGCAGCATCTATGTACTGAGGTGATTTTTCACGATTACGCCAGTCTTCATCTGTTAGCTTCCAAGACTTATATGGATCCTCCTCACGTTCTTTAAAACGTTTAAGCTGCTCCTCATCAGATACATGAAGCCAAAACTTAATGACAATATAATCCCCCGCTGTTAAAATCTTTTCAAAATTATTAATTTCTTCGTATGCACGAGACCACTCTTCTTTTGTTGCAAATCCTTCAATACGCTCAACTAATACACGGCCATACCAAGAGCGATCGAAAATAGCAATTTGCCCATGCTGTGGCAGTTTTCTCCAAAATCGTTGTAAATAATTGTAACGCAGCTCATGGGGCTGAGGTGCTGAAATTGGATGTACGACATAGCCACGTGGATCAACACGCTCAATAAGACGTTTAATAGCTCCACCCTTTCCAGCAGCATCCATACCTTCAAATACTAGAATTAGCCCAATTCTATTGTTTAATAAAAACTGTTGAGCATTTAACATTTCATATTGGAGTACTTTTAATTTCTTTTTATACATTTTCTTATCTAGTTCAACTGATAAATCTAGATTATTTAAATTTTGAGTCATTAAAACTTCACTCCTTACATTTGGATATCCCTATTGTACTAAAGAAATATATGAATGCCTATTCAAATGGTAAATTGTAGATGATTTTAAACAACACGATACATTGTTAGAAATTTCCGTTATAATGAAAATATAATGTCACAGTCCTATACTTATTTGTCTTTTCCCTATACAATTTAACACGAAGGGAGAGGAAAACATGCCTCGATTTATTTTGATGACAGTATCTTATATTGTCTCACTTATCCTAACCTTTTCATCCTATTTCATGAAAATAAACGATCAATCTTCATTAGAGATCTCAAATCGTTTTCCTGTAATATTCGCACCTTTTAATGTTAGCTATGTGATTTGGATTGTAATTTACATGTTACTTGGTTATTGGTTAGTCATGAATATTAAAAAGACATCTATTAAACAGACTGTTCTCTTTAGTAGCATTTGCATCATGCAGGCGTTAACAATTGTGTTTTGGCATCACGAACTATTTATCGTGACAATTGCTAGTACGTTTATTTTAGTACTGTATTTATTTTTGTTGTACAATACGTACCCTCTCAGCGATCATTCACCTTCAGGTCGAATACCCTTCTCGATTTACTTCGCATGGGTTACATTTATACTGATGACAAACGTAAGCTTTACGCTAACATCTTATCAATGGAATGGTTTTGGCCTTAGTAATCCACTTTGGGCAGTTATTTTACTGACAATCGGGGTCGCAATAGCGCTACATATTCGATTCCATCATTTTGATATTATGTATCCAAGTGTATTTATCTGGTCCTATGTTGGGGTTGCGTTACATAATGGTTTAGATGAGCTACTTGTGACAACGGCATCTTTATTTTTATGTGGAGTGCTACTTGTCGGTATATTATTTATCAAAAAAAATCCTGCCTACCAAAAATAAATTGGTTAGCAGGATTTTAGCTTTTTTATTGTTCATCAAGTGAAGTTAAAATAATTGGTTTGTCTTTTGTAACGATAATTGAATGCTCGATTTGAGCAACTAATGATTTGTCTGGCGTAACGAATGTCCAGCCATCACCAGATTCCACAATATGCTCCGCTTTTGCCGAGATAAATGGCTCGACTGCAAGCACCATGCCCTCTTTCATAATTGTAGAATCCCATGCATCATAATAGTTTAAAATATGATTTGGCTCATCATGTAATGAACGACCTAATCCATGACCTGTTAGGTTCATGATCACTGTTAAATCATTGGCATACGCTTCACGCTCAACAGCTTTTCCGATTTGGTTTAATTTCGAGCCTGCTTTTACTTTTGTCATTGCACGATCAAAAGCACTTTTAGCTACGCGACATAGCTTTTCTTTATCCTCATAGCCTTCACCAACTACAAATGAAATACCCGTATCAGCAAAATAGCCATTTAATGAACCAGATACATCAATGTTTACGATATCTCCCTCATTAATCACACGTTTACCTGGAATACCATGTGCGACTTCCTCATTAACACTAATACATGTGTATCCTGGGAAATCATACTCCCCTTTAGGTCCAGAAACTGCTCCTGCCTCAGCAAACATACGGCCTGCAATTTCATCTAGTTCCAGTGTAGTTACACCTGGTTTTGTAGCGGCCTTCATTGCTTCACGAATTTCAGCACAAATACGGCCGATTTTTTTAAAGGCTTCAATCTCTTCTTGCGTTTTTACGATCATTTTTAACGTCCCTTTCATCTAATATCTATTCAATAATATAACATAACTTTTTATACAAAAAACGCTAAACGCTTTAAATATTGTATGTCATCATAAATTGTAAAGTGCTGAAAAACAGGCTCATCTCCAAAACGTGAGATCGATTTCCGTTCCGGCTGGGCGCTTTGCCGCTGTCGCTTCGCTTTAGCACAGAGAATACATTTGTTGCTGTCGCTTTGCTTTAGCACAGAAAACATCCGCTGCGCTGCAGGGTCTCATCTGTGACGCTGATCCCCAAAGAGTCGCCCAGCCGGAACGAAGAACAACTTATTTTCATAACATACGGTTTACTATACGTCATCCCTAACTAGCTAAAAAAGCAATAATCCCCCATTCAATTTAATAAAAATAAAAACCCTCCACTCATGTGAAGGGCATAATAGTTATGATTTTCGTTGCATTAATTGAGGAGCGGCTGTAAATAACAGAACAGCAACAATTGCTGTTAAAACCGTTGCTGGTAGCATATATGTTCCATTATAGATGATTGAATAAATCCATGCATTTTGATCGCCAGCATATTCTGAGAAAAATACAGCGCCAGCAATTGTATGTGCCGCATAACGTAAAAACCCTGCTAATACAGTTCCTAAAATAATATAAAGTGCCATTTTTGTTTTGTTTAAATTTTTCGCAGCCTCAAGTACTGGTCGACGAACAATTGCAGCTAAACCAACTACAGTGAAGGCAACGCCGTAATCGAGTAATCCTTGAAGCCAATGTACAATATAGGCACCAAACATTGTTTGCATAACACCAATTAGTAAGCCCGTCGTTAGACCTGGAATAAGGCCCCATCGGAATGCTATTAAAATTATTGGCACCATCACTAGACTAACAGAGCCACCTTGTGCCCATACTTTAAAGGAAACCTGATCAAGCACTAGACCGATCGCTGCGAATATTGCAATCTCCACAAGCATTAAAAGTCTTTTTTTGTCCATATTATTCTCTCCTTTGTTCCGATGTAGGATACAAGAGCAGGAATAGAAAACATTCGATAAATATGTCCCTATCTGACACCAAAAAGACTTAATCTCTACTCAGTACGTTTTTAGTGACCGAATAAAGAAAAAACGATGCCAGGACAGAGCCTCACATCGTAAAAGTGTCGGTTTCTATCCACATCCCTACGCAAGTGTTAACTTACAGGTTCAAAGAGTCAAGGCATTAAGTGCCCAGTCTCAGCTGACATCATCAGCTCCCCTTGTGGTCGTTACATCTTAATTTAATTGAACTACCTAATTGTACGCAAACACGGTTATGATTACAACCTCTTCCACATTTTTTTTGAAACTTTGCTGTTTTTCATGCGTAAATATAAAAAAAGGAGGTACTACTATGGAGAACCAAAAAGTTTTGTCTGCCTTTAGTTATCTCAGTATTTTGTTCGCACCTTTTATTGTGCCAATAGTGGTTTATTTTGTTTCAAAAGATAGCTACGTCAAGAAACATTCTATCCGAGCACTTATATCTCATTTAATTCCAGTCGTGTTTGGAATTATCTTCTTCGCCGTCTTTATCTTCTCAACTTTATCATTTAACACTTTTGAACCGGATTCAGGTAGCACTACGTTTCTTATCATTTGGTTTGCTTCATTCGCAATTTACTTACTCATCTCTCTAGGCATCGTAATTTGGAATATTATTCAAGCTGTTCGCGTGATCCGATAAGTTTCATTACGGAATTGAACAGGTAATACTAAGAGTTAAAGGAGCTGTTATTTTAATGAAAGTATCTAAAGTTGTCAAAACCGCCGTAAAATTAGCACCTTTCGTTATCCCAATTGTAAAAAAAGTAATCGCTACAAAGAAGGGAACAACTAATTCCTCCAAAAACATCTATAAGAAATAATACGCTCCTAAAGTTAAATGGGGTTATTTCCGGACCTAGTAACTCTGCTGATATTGAAATAATTTTAGTTGTCGGTGTTCACGGCCCTATGTACATGACCTACATTATTATTGATGATTTATAGGAAGGGTTTTCTGCAACAGAAGTGCAGCGACAAAAATTTTTAATGAGCTGCAGTTTTGAGATTTATCGAGAACTTTTGATTGTTTATCGACCAACTTTATCGATTTATCACCCAACTTTTTTAATTTATCAACCAACTTTCGAAAAATATCGACATCTACCTATTATCTGACCGCACTGATAATTTGCACATAAGCATATTTTTTTACGCAAAATTTAACATCAAAAAAACGCGAGAAATCAACGTTTCTAAATTGATTTCTCGCGCTTTTTAAGGTTTTGACCAGTTTTGTCCCAGTCTCTTTTATTGTTGTTGAAATGAAATTAAGGCGTCATATTAAATAAAATATGGCTCTTCGGCAAAGCGAAGCGTCAGCTACAAATGCTTTATCTGTGCGAAAGCGAAGCGACAGCAACAATTAGATGTACAATCGCTCTCTGTTATAAGTCTGTTCTGTTCGATTATGGTGAGTAGTCATAGCTTTCCTTTTAAAATGCGTAAAATTTATAAAAGTTCTACGCTATCGTTGAATGAAGTGGAAGTAGCTCGACACTCGCCAACAGGAAAGAAAGTTGCCTAGAATGAAAATCACCCTGGATTTAAAACGCCACAACATTCACAAAGATTTTGATCGTTTTGTTTTTCACTTCACTTCAAAATATGTTTGACTGTGACCATTCATTGTTTTTTCAACATGTAAAACTGCGGGCATTGTAGCTTTTAATTCTGCAACGTGTGATATGACACCAATCATGCGTCCAGAATCTTGTAAATCAATAAGAGTATCAATCGCCTTATTCAATGCTTCTTCATCGAGAGAACCAAAGCCCTCATCAATAAACATCGTTTCAATACGAACATTACCTTGGAAGCTTTGAATGACATCTGCCATACCAAGGGCAAGACTTAAAGATGCATTAAACTTTTCTCCCCCTGATAATGTCTTCACATCTCGTAATTGATCCGTATAAGCATCATATACATCTAGTCCAAGTCCACTTTGCTTCGCATGCTTTTCTAATCGATCTGAACGTCGTAGCTCAAATTGCCCATTGGATAAATGATGTAGACGGACGTTCGCTGCCTCTGTAATTTTATCTAAATAATTGATTTGAATATAACGCTCAAAGGATAGCTTTTTCGCATTCTGTCCATTTAACATTGCATAGAGTTCCTTCACCCGTCCCGCCTCTTTTTCAAGGGAGCGTATTTCCTGTTCCGTTTCCTCAACTTTTTCGATAAAGTCTGTGCACGCTTTCGCAAATCCTTCTATCTGTTGTAATACTTTAAAGGCTTCTTCATATGTCACACGGAGCATCTCTAACTTTTCTTCCATTAACGTTAAATCTTGTTTCTCTTGACCTTTAAGATGCTTTGCTCCCTCAGTAATTTGTACTTGCAATGTGTTTATTTGCAGAGCATAATCACTACAAGCTTTCCGTAAAACCTCTATTTGCATCACGCTACGCTTTGCAGCCGCAAACTCTTCATAGCTGTCAAAGCCCGCTTCCTTCATACTTACTGAAAATTGCTCGCGCTTTTCATCCATTTTCAGCTTCAATTCCTCGTAAGCTTGTTTAGTTATTTCCACTGCCATTCTAGTATTATTCGCTGCTTCCTTGGCAGATTGCAGGTTTTGTTGGCTAGCATGCCAGGCAGTTTGTAATGCCACCTTTTGTGAACTAAGATCAGCAATTGCCTGCTTTAATGCCTGTAACGTTTTAAGATTTTCTGGAATATTCTTTTGTTGCTCTTCCACAACTGCTTGTTGTTTTGTAAATTCCTTCGTCTTTTCCGCTAAATATTGCTCTAGCTTTATTTGCTTTTCTTGAAGACGCTCCATTTGCACACGATAATCCTTTTGTTGTATGCGTACATCAACTAATTGAGTGCTCACTACTTTTAATAGTGTAATTTGTTGCTCTACATTGTGTAAGGAAGCTGCAAGTTGTGCTTGATTTTCTTGATCAATTTCATTAGTCTTTAACTGCTCTAGCGCTTCTTGTAAAAGTTGCTTTGTAGAATTAAATAAAGCTTCTTTCTCTAAAAACTTGCGCTCATCAGCAGCTGCCTTTACTCGTAAAACTTCCACCTGTGCTAATTCGATAACCTCTAATTGCTCGCGATGTGTTTCAAGATGAGTTGTACTACCGCATACTGGGCAAGGCTCCCCGTCTTTCAGCTGCTGTGCTAAAATACTCGCCTGACTTGCAATCCATTGCTGCTCCAGCTTTTGAAGAGCCTGCTTACTTTCTTGATAGTGGACGTTAGTAGTGAAGACATCGTGCTCAGCAGTCTCAACAGCTCTAGTGTATTTTTCAACTTGCGCTAGTAATGATACTTGCTCTTTTAGCTTCGGCAACTGTTCTAAATAACCCTCGTATGGCTCCATTTGTTTTTCAAATTGCTCAATTGTTGTTGTAAGTTGCTGAAATTGCTTATGTTCTTTTTCTACGATTGTCCTATTATCTTCTACAGCTCGCTTTGCTGTTTCAACATATTGCTCAGCTATTTGCATTTGCTGAAGATTATTTTCATACGCTTCAAATTTCGGCAATAATGCTTGTAGCTGTAATTCCTGCTGTAAAACTTGCTGACGTTCAGGCTCTTTCGCCTCTTCAGCGTTGAACTTCTCTTGTGCTACTTTTAACTGAGCTTCTGCGTTTTGTTGCTCTATAATTGCTTGCTGATTGGATTGTTCTTTCCGATTTTGCTCGGCACGTAAGTCGATGCATTGTTGTTCAAGTATGATAAGACGCTCTGCTTGCTCTGCCAATGCAATTTCGCGTTCTTTTGCACTATATATATTTTGCTCTTGTAGCAATGCTTGCAGACGGTTTTGACGATTAGTTTGCTCATCGAATTGCTCATTCAGCGTTTTCGCCATACTATAATACTCTTGTTCTTTTTGATGATGCGCATAAGCTTCTTTATAGCGCTGCTGCTCTACTTGTATACAATCAGTATAGTAGGTTTGCTCCTCTTCCAGAGCCTTCTTCAGCTGATGCATATTTTCGGTATTATTATTAATACAAGTAAATAAAGATGACGAACGCTGTGGTAGAGCCCCTGCAATTTGACCAAGAAGATGCTCTTTTAATTGTTTAGCACGCAGTAAATCACTTTCAGCTTCTTTTCGTTTCGCATCAAGTCTTTTTGTCATAGCACCGAAGCGGTCTGTCTTAAAAATTTTGCGCAAAATAACTTCTTTATTCGTAGAATCTGATGTTAATAGCTTGCGAAATTCACCTTGTGGTAGCATAACAATTTGGCTAAACTGATCTTTTGTTAAGCCTATTATTTCTTGTAGCTTTTTATCTACCTCGAGCGTTTGCTGCTTTTCTACAATACTAAAATCAAGTTTGTCTTCTTTCATTTCAGCCAGTTCAATTTTCTTTCCAGTAATACTTTTATTTTTGGCTTTAACATGACCCGGCTGACGTAAAATTTGATAAACCTTACCATGCATTTCAAAGATGAGTTCTACAGCAGTGTACACATCATCATCTGCAAATCCGCTTCGTAGCATAGCCGTATCCTGACGATCCTCACCACTCCCCGATCCATACAGTGCATAACAAATAGCATCAAAAATTGTCGTTTTCCCCGCACCTGTTTTTCCGGAAATCGCAAATAGACGATGGTCACCAAGCTGTTGAAAATCAATAACCTCTGTATTTTTATATGGACCGAATGCAGTAATCGTTAACTTTAATGGCTTCATTTTACTGTCTCCCGCTCCTCATCTAGTAATTCTTGCAGCATCTCTGTAAATAGACGCTCTGTATCTTGATCTGGCTGTACGCCAATTATATCTGCAAAAAATGATCGCAATAAATCGATGTCTTCTACCTTTTCCGTCTCAACCGCTTGAATTTCATGTTGGATTTCTTGGCGTATTGCTTTACGCTCCACATGCATTGCATGAGGAAAAACAGTCCGAATACGTTCCATCGGTGAAGCTACTGACGTCGTATCTGTTAAACGTACAAATACATAATCATCACTAGGCGGTAATTTCAATAAATCATCCATTAAACCCTCTACCACACGTAAATTTCGTCTCGCTACAAGCTTGCGTTTTGTGACAGTGATTTCTCCCTGTGCATCTAACTCAACTATTAAAAAGCCCTTCTCATGTAAGTGCTCAGATAATGAATACTTCAATGGAGAGCCAGCATATCGAATCGTTTCATTCAACACAAAATGCGCTTTATGCAAATGTCCCAGCGCCGTATAGTTAAAAGGCTTAAATAACGATGCAGTTATACAATCCGAGCCTCCAATTGATAGAGGGCGCTCTGAATCACTCGTATTCGCTTCCTCTTCTCCATACTTCGTCACAAAGGCATGTCCAACAAAAACATTACGTTTTGTTATATCTATGCTTTGTGCAAGATGATCGATAATTTTTTGCATTGTATCCTGATGAGATCGAATGGAATCATCATCTAAAATAGTCCGTACTGAAGCTGGCTCTGCATATGGTACGAGATGAAAATGTACTTCACCATACTCATCATGTAAAACGATCGGTGCATGATCTTTCGTAAATTGACCTTTAATATGTAAGCCACTATCGCTCATTAAACTACTTCCAAAATTCAATCGACCTGCACTATCATGGTTCCCGGCAACTGCTAATACAGGGATTTTTTTATCAAGTACAATTTCCGCCAAAATATCGTTTAGTAAATTCACTGCCTCTATAGGGGGCATCGAACGGTCATATAAATCACCTGCTATAATGATTACATCCGGTTTTTCCTCATCAATAGCTTGCATAAATTGCTGTAAAATATAATGCTGATCCTCCGTCATGTATACGCCTTGTACAAGCTTCCCTAAATGCCAATCTGCTGTATGAAATATTTTCATTCTTTGCTCCTCCTGTCTATTTCATTTTATCATGGCTGATGGATTGATTGGTCTTCCTTTTATTAGTTTAATAAAAGGTTCATCACCATAACGTGGGGTTGATTGCGATCCAACTAGTCTCTTTCCTGGGGGCGTCGATTCTATCCGTCGCTCAGAGGATTCTTTCCGTCGCTTCGGCAATTTTATTCGTCGCTCCAGGGATTATTTCCGTCGCTTTGACTATTTTATCCGTCACCCCGGTTCTATCCTTCGCTCTGAGAGTTCTTTCCGTCGCTTCGACAATTTTATCCGTCGCTCCGGGGATTATTTCCGTCGCTCTGACTATTCTATCCTTCGCTCTGACTCTTTCCGTCGTTTCGACAATTCTATCCGTCGCTCCAGGGATTCTTTCCGTCGCTCTGACTGTTCTATCCGTCACTCCGGTTCTATCCTTCGCTCAGAGGATTCTTTCCGTCGCTCCGACAATTTTATCCGCCGCTCTGACTATTCTTTCCGTCGTTTCGACAATTCTTTCCGTCGCTCCAGGGATTCTTTCCGTCGCTCTGACTATTCTATCCGTCACTCCGGTTCTATCCTTCGCTCTGAGGGTTCTTTCCGTCGTTTCGACAATTCTATCCGTCGCTCCGGGGATTCTTTCCGTCGCTCTGACTATTCTATCCGTCACTTCGGTTCTATCCGTCGCTCAGAGGATTTTTTCCGTCACTTCGGCAATTTTATCCGTCGCTCCAGGGATTCTTTCCGTCGCTCTAACTATTCTATCCGTCACTCTGATTCTATCCGTCTCTTTTATCGATTTACATAAAAAAGAGCATCATTGCCGATGCCCTGTTGTAAATAGTTAATATTGAAATGTTCTTTATAACCGAATTGCTCTAACCGTTTCCATAAAAGCAGCAGCATATCCAGTAAAACCTTGAATGATACTTGCAGCAGGACTTGGCTTTTCTTTTTCTTTTTCTTTTTCTTTTTCTTTTTCTTTTTCTTTTTCTTTTTCTTGTTTTTCTACTTCTTGTTTCTGCTCAGCCGTCTCTTGCTGTTCTAAAATCTGCTCAAATGAGATCGGGTTAGGCTTTGGCAATTCATTTGAAGAAATAGCTAGTGCGTTGCTTCCACTATATTCATGTAAAAATGCATTGGCCATTTGGCGATAGCCTTCAAAATTTGGATGTACGTCTGAACTATTGGGTAAAAGATTCGTTGCGTTTAACCCGAAAGCATCGTATACGTTTACATACGTTGCGCCAGCCTGTTCTGCTTGTTGCTGTAAAATCGTATTTAGCTTGACGAGCTGTGCATTTGTGCCTTCTTTTTGTGAAGCATGCACATTTGGATAAGCAAAATAATAGCCCATTACATAGACTTTTGCTTTAGGTGCTAGTACTTTCAATTCCTCTAAAATCTCTACCATATTTTTTCTGACAACATTTAATGCATAATCAGTTTGTAGCTGTGAAAAGGCTAATGTACCAGCTGTTGGATTAACCTGTACAAGACGTAGTAAATCGTTGGCACCTGCCGACATCGTGATCAGTGTTGCATTCGCTAATAAGTCACTTGCTTCCTCTGATTTTACTCGTTTTAAGACATCAGCTGTAGTGAAACCTGGGAAAGCGAGCTCCTTCGTATAGAAACTCAATTGCCCAGTCATCCCCAATCTCATGGCGATTAAATCACTATAGCCTGTATCAACCTGTCGATAAGGTGTTTGACCAGCTGCCAAGGAATCGCCAATTGATAGGTAGTTTTCACTCTGAGCAAAAGCAGATGAAACACCAAATACCATCGTAAGTATAACTGTACCAATTAAGCTTAGTAATCGTTTCATCTGCGCAGGCTCCTTTTCTTTACTTAAAATGCCCAGCTACCTTTGCGGAAAATTGGCTCTACAGTTCCATCTGGTAAAATACCGTCAATGTCCATCTCACCGCTGCCAATCATAAAGTCCTCATGTGTTACTGAAATATTTGCACCTAACGCCTCAAGCTGTCCATTTTCTAAATCTCTTCCACCTTCTAAGCAAGTTGGATAAGCTTCGCCAATCGCTAAATGGTTTGATGCATTTTCATCAAACAATGTATTAAAATATAAAATTCCCGATGCTGAAATTGGTGATTCATGTGGTACAAGTGCCACCTCACCTAAATAACAAGAGCCTTCATCTACATTAATGAGCTCCTGTAATAAATCATGCCCTACCTGTGCTTCAGCCTTAATAATTTTGCCTTCTTCAAATGTCAGTTTAAAGCCATCAATAATATTCCCTTGATAAACTAATGGTTTTGTATTGCTGACATAACCATTTACACCTTGCTTCAGCGGTAACGTATAAACCTCTTCCGTTGGCATATTGGCAATGAAGACATTATTATCTGGCGTTTTACTACCTCCAGTAAGCCATTTATGCTGTGGAGCTAACGCAATTGTTAAATCAGTACCTGGCGCTGTATAGTGAAGCTTCGCATATTTTTTATTGTTCAGAAGGTCTGCACGAGATTCTAAATTTGTTACATGCTCACGCCAGTTTTCAACAGCATTACCTTCACCAATATGAACCGTTTTAAAAATAGCTTCCCATAATGCTGGTACTTGTTCTTCAGCAGCAAGCTTCGGGAATACTTTCGCTGCCCATTTTGGAGAAGGCACAGCAACAATCGACCATGCTATTAAATCCTTCATTACAGCGTTGCGGTAGTTTTTCAGTGCAGCTCCTGATACCTTTTGATGTGTTGCAAGACGGTCTGCTGGAATTCCTGTTAATTTATCAGGATCTGCAGCATCAATCCATAATAGCGCTCCTTTACGTTCGATTACCTCATCACGCATTTTAACTACCCATTCCGGGAAACGATTGAATTCCTCATCTGAGGCATGCTCGAAGTAAGCACGATCCATTTCATCATCTGAAAAGTTTACATGAACACGACCTGCTCCAGCCTTATAAGCCTCTTTCACAACTAAGCGTGCAAAGTCCAGTGCATCCACTGACGTATTGACTAATAAGTATTGCCCTGGCTGAATATTGACACCAACTTTTACTGCAAGCTCTGCGTATGCTTGTAATTTTTCTTCAAAAGTCATATTATTTACCTCGCTTCTGTCCAATTGTTTTTGAATTGCCTTCCACTAGATTGCCATCGTGCCATATTTTTTGTACAGGCTTGCCTGGAATTTCTCTTGTCCATTTTTTATATGTTTTTTCATCACGATAAGATAATAACGTCAATACTTCACCATCTGCTCCAGCACGACCTGTACGACCAGAACGATGTAAATACTGCTCAATTGTTCTAGGGACATCAACATGAATAACATGTGTTAAACCTGCAATATCTAAACCACGTGCAGCAATATCTGTTGCAATTAAAATACGCGCTTCTCCTTTACGGAATGCATCTAACGTCTTTTTACGTTCTTCTTTCTTCATGTCAGAATGTAAAGTCACAATCGGTGCCGCACGGTATTGTAATTTCGTTTCCTTCATCAGCAATTGATCTATATTGTTGACGAAAGCTAATGCACGTAATCCTTCTGTATGTGATAGTCGGCGTAGGAAATCAGTTTTATCTCGCTCCTCCACTTTCACGAAAGAGTGTACAACTTTACCAACCTTTAACATATCTTCAGGCTTAATTTTGAAGCGTACTGGCTCGAACATCATGCGACTAGCTACTAATTCAATTTCCTCTGTAATTGTTGCTGAAACAACAACTATTTGTCGCCCATATGCTGAACCTTCGATAAAGGATTTTACTACGACACGATATTCACGACTAAGTAACTGATCACATTCATCTAAAATAACTGTTTCAATTTCTTTTAGCTTTAATTTTCCTGCACGTGCTAATTCATTTAATCGGCCTGGTGTTCCTACAACGATCGTCGGTTTTTTCTTTAACTTTTCGATTTGACGTGCGGAGTTTGCACCACCAATTAGTTGTTGAACCGTAATATCAGAACCTGCTGTCCATTCACGGATAACCTCTACAATTTGCATTGCAAGCTCCTGTGATGGGGCTACGATAAGTCCTTGTGTTTGTTTTTTTGAACCGTTTACCTTATTTAATAAAGGAAGTACATACGCTAACGTCTTCCCCGATCCTGTCGGCGATTCGGCTACAATATCTTTGCCTTCAAGCATTGCTGGAATCATTTCTTCTTGAATTTTCATCGGCTCTTCAAATTTCCATTTTGCTTGTAAATCTTCTTTTAATAAATTAATTACTGACATGTAATTTCCCACCTTCTATCTGCTTGACACTAGTTTAACACACTAATCATTTTCCTACTTCATATGTACGTAAACCTTTATCTAATCGTTTCAATCAAATAAATCTGCTCGCTCATATACGGAATTTGTAAGCTCCAAAACCCTTTCACTTGAGCTTCCTTAAGGCTTGAGGCTTACCCGCAAAAAGCGAGCAGATTTTATTTGGTAATACAATGGTTAACCTACTATTTCATAGCCACATGCTAAAATAGCACGTTCTGCTAAAACAATTAGTGAGTCGATATATTTATCACTTAGCTTTAAATCTCTATTGACGATAGATAATTCTGTACATCCTAACACGATACGATCACAATTAAGTACAAGCATCGCCTCTTCTATCGGCTGCCAATCCTCCTGAGAGACATCCTTTCCAGCCTTTACGTAATCGTAAATAATAGACATGACTTTTTCTTTCATACTATCGTCTGGGACAACAGGTTTTATACCAAATTCCTCTAACGCATCTTGATACATACGTGAAGTTAATGTACCTGTTGTCGCTAAAATGCCGACACGCTCTGCCCCTAAGTCATAGGCACGCTTTGCCGTTTCACGAATCATATGTAAAACGGGCACTGGAGAGCCTTCAACGATATCATCATAAAAGGTATGTGCCGTATTGCATGGGATAGCAATCACATCTGCTCCTACAGAAGCAAGCTTTTTAGCATCTGCGACTATTACTGGAACTGGATTTTCCTTTGTATTATCTAAAATAAAGGCTGTACGATCAGGAATATTCGTATCATTATCAATGATTGTATGTAGATGCTCCTGATCCTTCGTTGCCTTCGTACGTCTTACAATCATTTCACCGATAAACATCGTTGCAAGTGGACCTACGCCACCTATTATACCTAAAGTTTGTTTTTTCATTAGTTTGACAGACCTTTGTTGTTAAAATATTTCTTATATTGGCGATAAAAACTTAAATTATCTAGCGTTATATTCAACCAACGCTTCGCATTCATATCTTTATAATTAAAGATGGAATCCGTGGCCATTCCTTGGCGAATAAGACTCTTCGCTTCAATTACTAGCTGTTCATTTTGTACATATTTAAAGAGTACACCATTTGGCACAATCGTCCAAAGATGCTTATTCTGAACATAGGTTAGTTGTTGCTTGCTTCCTCGAATAAAATCATCCGCAACATATTGCATTAAATTATAGCCACTTGCTGTCACATAATAATTGGAAAGTTCATTATGTAATTCAATACTTAATAACTTATATTGACCGTCACGTTCATCATACTTCATATCAAACGTGGCAAAGCCTTGGAATCGAATCTCTTCTAGAAACAATTTCACATGATCCATTAAGTCTTGATCATATGCTGTCATTATGGCTACATAGCGACCAATCCCCTCTGGAGAATGCTCCTCTAAAATTGGGTTCCCTACAGAAAGCAGCTTTACCTTACTGTCTTGCCCAACATAAGCATTGACGACGCACATATGAGCATCATCGCCTGGTATATATTGCTGTACCATTATGTCATCTCGGTATACAGATTCCTTATAAATGGCGTGGAAAATAGCTTCCTTTTCGTCGCTATCTTTTGCAATATACACTTTTTTCTTACCTGGAAAAATACATGTAGCATACTTTGTCATATTCAGAGGTTTAATGACAACCGGATATTCAAAAGGAATGTCAAATTCCTCATAGTCATTGACGGTGCAAACATGCATTGCCGGATAGTGAAAGCCGAACTTCGCACAAAGTTCATACATACTCTCACGTGTTAATAGCTGGTTAGCCAGTTTGGCATCAACATACGGAACTACAAAATATTCAGCTAGTTCTTCTTTATGTTGTACAATTTTTTTCACATAAAATTCATCACAGGCTAATAACAGTAGTTTTTTACCTGCAAATTCTTCAGCAATTGTCTTTAAAGCGACTATAAATCTTTCCTCAATATGGAGTCTTGGTACTTCACGAAATGTTAATAAGTCACTCTGTTGTATTTTCTCCATATTTGTATGGTTTAATGCTAGTGGTTTAACTCCATATGACTCGTAAAATGCTCTTGCCATACCGTAAGCATTCATTTCATCTCCTAATAAAACCGGTAAAAAAGCGTGCTCAATAGCCATTCTACTCAACTCACTTTAGCTTTTTTTAGGCTTATCACCATAACATGGGGTTGACTTCCGTTCCGACTTGTATAAATGGACGTTTTATTGAATATTATCCTATTATTTGGTGATGAGTCTTTTTTATTAGTGTAACATACTTTCCTTGTACTCCTGATAGCTCTCTTGAATCTATTTATGAACTGCTACAGCGTGTTTACCTAGCTTTTGATAGCTTTTAAAAAATTGATCTACATTATAAGTGACAAAGCCTTTTAATGGGTCCATGACAACTACTTTATCTCCTAAATGCCCTGTTAAGACAACAGCATGCAAGTTCATATAAGCTTCACGCGACTCTGTTTCACCTTCATATATCCAGCCCTTAGGTGGACTTGTTTTGGGTTCTGATAAATCTAACGTAACCCATGTCACAACTGGTACTCCTTCACGGACAAGCTGTAATATTTCGTCCTGTGAGGCACCCGTCCTATTTGTGACACGTAAATCTGCCTTTTTATCTGCTATTACTGCTTCTGCGGCTTTTACAATTGGAGCTGCAAAGACATACATACCCTCTGCTTTATCACTAGGATCCCCCGCAAAAGCCTTCTCAGGATTTGGACCAATGCGTTGTCCTCCTACAGTTCGTATATCTTGCTTTGGTAAATACTTATCTGCCATTTCAAGCTTTGTAACGTTCATACCATAATAATTTAAGACTGCTGTTAACGATGTTATTTCACAGCCATGCGGTAGTTCAGGATTTTGCATAACAACTGGTACATCTAGCTCCTGCTCGTCCCTTGAAAAATGTGTTTGCAATCGATAATACGGCTTTGTTGCATCATACGTAAAATGTTCGATTGTCGTATAGCCATCGTTTGTCGTACTATTTTCAAGCGTAGTTGCAGCAATAGCATATTCCCGTCCCTCTTTAAGTTTCGAAAATGTTGCTTCGCCCTCTTCAGAGCCAACCACATCCTCAACTATTTCACCCGTCTTTACATCTGTGGCAGTTATGTAAAGGTTAGGAATCGGTGCACCACTATTAAACTCTACCGTTAACACAGTCAATTCACTCTTTTGCTTTTCCTGCTGTGAAAATGGATTGCAGCTCGAAAGTAGCATGATTATCATAATACCTATTAATAAAAGGCGTTTATACCCCGTCCACAAGACAAATTCCGCTCCTATCCAGTTTGAAGACAAAACTTCAATTCTATTATTTCAATTTGTCATAGACTCTATTATACGCTAATTTCATAGACGTTCCTATTTTAACTTGGTTCACTTTATCTTCATTCGTCAGAGGACTTCCATTTCTGAAGCTGGTGAGATGAATGCAAATGTGGTTCCTTTTCAGTAGTGTCCGAACAGCTACTGAAATAGAGGAACTCAGGCTACTGATGCTTCGTTTTCGCGCAAAAACATCTGTGTCACGGATTATGAAATGACTTAAATTATAAGCTTCATTCAGCGGACGCCCCATCAAGGTATAATCATCTTGCTACTTTCGAGTTTCATATTTCACATGCTCGGTTTAGGGAATGCTTACTTTTGGGCGCAATGTATGCTTTAAAACTTTACCGGAAGCATTACGTGGCAATTCATCTAAAAATTCAATTTCATGTGGCACTTTATATTTCGCAAGCTGAGTCCGACAATACGCCAATATCGCCTCTTCATCGAGGAATTTCCCTTCCTTCAAGACGACAAATGCTTTCGGAACTTCACCATATACTTCATGTGGTAAACCTACAACGGCTGCTTCTAAAATTTCTGGTAGTTGATATAAAACCTCTTCTATCTCGATAGGATAAATATTTTCCCCACCACGAATGATCATATCCTTTTTACGATCTACAATATAGAGATAGCCCTCTTCATCAAAACGTCCTAAATCTCCTGAATAGAGCCAGCCATCTTTCATTGCTCTCGCTGTTTCTTCAGGATTACGTAAATAGCCTTTCATCACTTGAGGTCCTTTGACACAAATTTCTCCTACCTCACCTGCTGGCACAGTTTCACCAAAGCTATCGACAACGCGGACCTCTGTCTGTGCTAATGGTTTTCCTACTGATCCAATCTTTGTCAATGCATCGACATCTAACAGGGAAGTGGCAGCTGGAGAATTCTCAGTTTGTCCATATAGGTTTTGTACCTTTACATTAGGGAATGTTTCTTTCACTTGCTTAACAAGCTCATACGGCATAGGCGCTGCCCCGTAACATAATAAACGTAAACTTTTAAATGCATGTTCCTTAAAGTCAGGTGTATTTAAAATGATTGTATACATGGACGGAACACCAAAGAAAATTGTCGCTGCCGTTGTGGCAAGCTGCTCTAATGTATTTGTCGGAGAAAAAGCCTCTTCAATAACAAGAGTACCACCTTTATAAAACATCGGCATCGCAAATACATGAAGCCCTGCACAATGAAATAAAGGCGTACAAATAAACATTCTATCTTCATTGGTCATATCCATAGATAATGACCATATTTCCGCAGAGGATACAATATTTTGATGCGTTAACATCACTCCTTTTGGTTTACCAGTCGTACCAGAAGTGTATAGAACAACAGCAGTATCATCAGGCTCCAGTTTTACAACTTTTAGCTTACCATCATAGCTTTGGATCATTTCCTTCATTTCTAGAAGGCCAACACGATGCTGGAAAGTATATGGAATATCAGCGAGTATTTCTTCTATTCTTTCATCATAAATAAGACCTTTAGCTTCTGAATGGTTAAAAATAAATTCGACCTCTGGGGCAGCTAATTTTGTATTAATAGGCATTACTACAAAGCCAGCTAATTGAACACCTATATAAGCGACTAAAAATAAATCTGAATTAAGCGTGTATAATGCAATCACATCATCTTTTTCATAACCTTGCTCTTGTAAGTACGCTGCAAATTTTTCTGCACGTTTATAAAAGTCACTATAGCTCATCTGTTCTCCGTCGTATAACGTTGCAATTCCATTTGGTTGTTGTATAGCATAGTTTTGAACAATTTCTGTCATTAACATCGTCATCAAAAGCCCCCCAATTTTTAATATTCATAACCCTCATAATGCATAGAATCTCCATAAAAGATTTACCGCTCTTGTAATATGAAAATTCAGAAAATTACTCTTACATTTTATCAATCTATGCGAAAGTTAGCAATTTTTACACACATAAGAGAAAATTGGTGATTTTTACAAAAAGTTAGAGATAGATGCTCTGTATATTAGTTCTTCTCCATTCCAGCTAGGCGACTCCTTGGGGATCAGCGTCACAGATGAGACCTTGGAGCGAGCCTTGCGAGTGAAGCGGCTCATCGGACACCCTCAGGAAGCTTTGCTCTGTGCACAGCTACAAATGTTTTATCTGTGCGAAAGCGTAGCGGCAGCTACAAGTGTTTTCTCTGCGCGAAAGCGTAGCGGCAGCGGCAAATGTTTTATCTGTGCGAAAGCGTAGCGGCAGCGGCAAATGTTTTCTGTAGCGAAAGCGAAGCGGCAGCTACAATTGTTTTATCTGTGCGAAAGCGAAGCGGCAGCTACAAAGCGCCCAGTCGGAACGGAAATCATCCACACGTTCCGGTGATGAACCAGACATTTTACTTTTCTATCAATTTCTGTTAGGTGTATGATATTTGTACAATTATTTTTTAGGAAAGGCCTGGTTAAAATGCTGTACGCACTTTTAGGAGATTTACATTCTAATATAGAAGATACAAAGGCAGTTCTAGCGCACATTCAGCAAACTGCGAAAGATGCAAGAATATTAGGATTAGGTGATTTATATGAATGTACTGTAAGTAAAAAAAAGGCACAAACAATGTCCAATTTACCGCTACAAAGAGCTGCGATAGTGGATAATGATTTCGAAAATTTACTAACATTCCCCTCTATTCGTGGCAATCAGGAGGAGCGTATTACACGTGTAACTGGCATCAAACGTTTCACAGAGCTACCTGAAACAATGGAAATTGATGGTGCAACACTTATGCACGGACATCAATTTCCATGGAGTGTGACATGGCGACCTACATTCCCCCCATTCAAAAAACCGCTGCTTTTCTTCGGACATAGTCATGAATCTGGTCTTTATCATCAAAATAAAAAGCTACCTATTCACATTCGCTTTGGCCAACCGATTGCATTACAAGAAAAGCACTACGGCATCAATGTTGGCTCTGTTGTGGATCACCGTGAGTGGTGTCTCTACGATAGTGATAAACGAACAGTAACGTTTATGTGCGCTTCTTCTGTCAATTAAGGTTCGTTTTTAAGATTTACGCAAATCTACATACGACAAAAAAACGCTAAAATCGATTTCGACTCTAGCGTTTTTTCACCAATCTAGCAATTTTCACAATCCTGTAAAGCATCAAGTAATTTTTCCATATCGCAAATTCGATCGCACATCGTTTTAATCATATTTTTAAGGATTGGTATTAATTCTTGGCAAATACAGAACCTTAAAACGTTTTGCGCAAGTCGAACTCCGCCCTGATGGTGAACAATCATCTCTCGAAGATAATTTATATTAATGTTATTAGAAACTGGTGGTAAGCTCATTGCCTTGAACATTACTTCAGTAATTTCTTTATATGCACACATATATTCGTACAATTCATATTCTGAATTTTGCACGATACAGCATCTATTTTGTATCGCTTCGAGACATTCAACAGTCTCTGTACTTGTTTCTATTATTTCTAATGCAAGTTCTTGTACAAGTAGATTTGTTGTGTATCGCAAAACATTTTCTGACATTTTAATAGCAGCTACTTGATGCGGTAAAATTTGCTTAATAAAATTTTCTGAAATGCTACATGTAATAGTTACATAGGTCATGCCCTGAATCATTTTGTCGAGAATCCTTTGGTATTCCGCTAAATAAGCCTGTGTAACATTACTAAGTACAATTGGTTTAGCCATTAGACACACTCCTTTCAGAGTAATGTATGCCTGATAGGTTGTAGTGCTGTAGACAATTGTACCAATTTGATAATCATTTATTGCCCATCGTTTTTGATAGAAGTAATTTATGGCCGACAATGTGCTTTTGCCACAAAAACGAACTATTCTTTTTTATATGTATCCAAGCATTTTTGACAAATACATTGATTATGCTCTTGAGGCACCGTTTCAAAGATTTTCTCAGGAAATTTTTCCGTCATACACCAGCAATCCTTTTGCCCTTTTACTACCCCACAATGATTTTCTTGCCCACATAACGGACAATTGTTTTCCTCCATTCGTACACCTCCTTACATTTCTACATTGTAAAATAAAAAATAGAGGAGTACTCAATTTCATACTCCTCCACAATAACTTATTGATTTTTCCCATGAATCTGTTGCTTTACTTCTTCCTTGTCGGTATCACTATATATTTCTGTACCGACCCCACCACTTTGGGCTAGTAGCTTTTTTACTTCATTGTAAGATAAACCAGCTTCTGCATTTTTTCTTTTTACTTCATGAATATCAGTTCCAGCTGAAGTAAACTGAGTCTCGTTTTGTTCAGTCATACAAATCCCTACCTTCTATAGTTCATCAGGCTGCAATTCGATTAATTCATCGCCTTCTCTTTTCACTTTTTTATTTAGCTCTTTAATCGGTATAGCATCTACCGTTTGCATATCTTCATGTAAATCGAAAAGACTAATAGTATCTGATTCAACCATGTCTGGTTTGTTCTTGCTTGCTAAATTCATAAATATCTTTTTCTCATGTGGTACGTTTTCTATGTCCATCTTTCACACTCCTTTATCTTTAGTATGTGCAATATTAGACAAACTATATGCCTTTTATTTTTGCACTTTTATCGACACGGTGATATTCAGATATTTGAATGACCCGAACATTTCTTGTATGCAGCTCATGATAAATCCCTCTGCTATCTGTAAAGGATATATATTGATCTCGTTCGCTTCGAACTAATGCTTCTGCTTTTTCCTGTGACTCAATATGAATAAATCTTCTTACATAATGCATTTCATCAAAGAAATAAGTAATTTTAAATTCCTTCATTTATAAATAACTCCTCGATTACTGATTATGATTTGTTCAATGCTTATCCTATCCAATTAACTGTAGTTGCTATCCTCACGAAAATATTTATCTATTTCAGCATAACCTGTATGAAAGGAATTATTTTGTGCGCATCACCAAAACGTTGAGTTGATTTCCGTTCCGGCTAGGGCGTTCGCTCTAATCAACGTATACACATAATTTTTTGGTGATGAGCCTTATTTTATTGGAGGTGATGATTTTGATCCATACAGTTAAAGCAGGCGAAACATTGGCGCAAATAGCTAGAAATTATCGTACACCGCTATCGTCTATACTTGCAGCTAATCCTGGGATAGATCCAAATGTACTTTATATCGGACAACAAATTGTTATACCTGGTTTTCCAGATCCAAATACAATTCCTTATAGAATAGAAATTTCTACTGAAAATCGTTGGCTACGGTTATATAAAGACAATATTCTTCAAAAGCAATACCCAATTGCAGTTGGTAGAATGCTACACAATACGCCTATCGGCAATTTTATTATTATTAATAAGGCTCCAAATCCTGGCGGTCCGTTTGGAACAATGTGGATGAGTTTATCTAAAGAGCATTACGGTATACATGGAACCAATGATCCTAGCTCTATCGGTCATGCAGTTTCACATGGCTGTATTCGCATGCATAATCAGGATGTCGAAGAGCTTGCAAGCATAGTTCCAATTGGCACTGGAGTTTTTATCCATCCTTAAAAAAATTCTAAGATTTTATCGGAATGTTTTTTAGTTTTATCGGAACATTATGCTGATTTAATTGAAGAGGTTATATCTAAAATAACCTCTTCACTGTAAATTAATCACCTCTAGATTGTGCTAGCTTCGATAAATAATATTGCTCCTCTCTTAGCATATGATCGGCCATTGGAGCCGTAAATGTTCCTAGTACTTCTGCACTTAATTCCATTTCCTCTAACTCACGTAAAAAGGTTTTAAATAATTTCATTTCTATCTCTACATCTTGATTAAAGCGATTCAATGCGGGGAAAGAGTTTATGTTCGCACGCAAATATCCTGTAAGCTCTACTGCCTTTAAATAAAATTGTTCAAAATGTTGAGCAAAGGCAGTACTTTTTTGGCGTAATCTTCTTTCTACACCATCTAAATCGTCAGTAATGATACCTGCATGTCCAGATGCATCTAACAGCCATACTAAGTGATGATGAAGTTCATGAAAGATTGGCGGGACTTCGCCTTGCTTCAAGTAGCTAAGAACATTTTGATACTCCACTAATTCATTCACCATATGATTGATAAAGGAAGGTGAAAGATGAATATTAATATCTCCCGTTAATTGCTTTCTAAGGATATGAAACTTAAATTGCTTGAGTTGTTCTACAGCCTCAGCGACAGTAAGTGAAAAGGAAACCGCATTACTAGCATCTAACGAATTTACATAGGCCAGAAGCTGAGAAAATTTGTGGATAAATGAGCTTGCTTTTTTAATTTCCTCAGTCTCTGATGGATACAATGAATCATGAATAAATTGTGCGTGATCTTTCATTATCCCTAGCCAAAACCTATGTTCAAATACAGCATGCTGTACATAATTCGACAAACATTCACATCTCCTTCGTTCTATACGTTCCTCTATTCTATTCTTCTTGGAAATATAATATTAATGCTCCTTGGGAAGTAAGTTTTCGTATAGGATGAAACGCTTAAAGCTATACTACATAATGCTGTAGTAACGAACCAATTCAATTTTTATTTAAGGTGCATCTTCATTTAATTGACCTTAAAAATTAGGAGGGAATATGCTTGTCCACGAAAGATAATATATTATCTATTTTCGCCTTAGGTGGCATCAATGAGATTGGTAAAAATATGTATGGAGTACAGTATGGAAACGATATTTTAATTATCGACTGTGGTGCTAAGTTTCCAGACGAAAGCTTACTAGGTATTGATTTAATAATCCCTGATATTACGTACCTACAAGAAAATAAAGAAAAGATTAGAGCATTAATTGTGACACATGGGCATGAAGATCACATTGGTGGTATTCCTTATTTCTTAAAAAAGATAAATGTTCCTATTTACGCGACGCGTTTTACTCTTGGCTTAATCGAGTTAAAGTTAAAAGAGCATAAGCTTTTACGAGAGACCGATTTAATAGAAATTCATTCCGATTCATCATTAAATTTCGGACAAGTTGATGTTAGTTTCTTTAGAACGAACCATAGTATACCTGATTGCTTAGGAATCGTTATTAATACCCCCGAAGGAAATGTAGTGCACACTGGCGATTTTAAATTTGATTTAACGCCTGTCAATAATCAATTTGCTGATATTCATAAAATGTCTGAAATAGGATCGCAAGGCGTACTAGTGCTTATTTCTGAAAGTACCAATGCCGAACGACCTGGGTTAACACCATCAGAAAAGCTTGTCGGTCATCATATTGAAGATGCATTTTTACATGCCGAGCGCAAAATCATTATCTCTACTTTTGCTTCTAATGTTAATCGTATTCAACAAATTGTAGATGCAGCGATTGCTACAAATAGAAAGCTAGCTCTACTTGGGCGTAGTATGGTGAATGTTGTAGATGTGGCACTTGAGCGAGGATATTTAGACGTTCCAGAGGATATATTAATTGATGCTCGTGAGGTTAAATATCTTCCACCTGAAGATGTTGTTGTACTATGTACGGGTAGTCAGGGAGAGCCATTAGCTGCTCTTTCTCGCTTAGCAAGTGGCAATCATCGCGAAGTCAAAGTTTTGCCTGATGACACAGTTATTTTTGCTTCATCTCCTATTCCAGGGAATGAGAAGAGTGTTTCACGAATCGTCAACAATTTGTTCCAGCTAGGTGCAAAGGTTATTTATGGCTCCTCTAGTCATACAGGAATGCATGTTTCAGGACACGGCCACCAGGAAGATCTAAAACTAATGCTTACGCTAATGAAACCTAAATTTTTCATTCCGATTCATGGTGAATTCCGTATGCTGCATCAGCATCGTTTGCTAGCTGAGTCAGTCGGTGTGAAACGAGGACATACATTCATTATCAAAAACGGAGATGTTGTTGATATTGAAAATGCAATGGCTAGACAAACACGTAAAATTCCGTCAGGGGATACGTATGTCGACGGGATCGGAATCGGTGAAGTCGAAGGAATTGTTTTACGAGATCGCAAACAGCTTTCAGAAGACGGCATGCTTGTCATCGTTTTAACACTAAATAAGGTAGATGGTGCCTTTATTTCAGAACCAGATACCATTTCACGAGGCTTTGTTTATGCTAAAGATTTTGAAGCGCTTTTGAACAAAGTAAATATTCTCGTCAAAGAAACTACAACTGAGCTTCAAGAAGAAGGGAAACAGCAAATACATGTCTTAAAAAGAGAGATCAAAAGAGCTGTCGGCCAATATCTATTTTCTCAAACAAAAAGAAAACCAATGATTTTACCTATAATTATCGAAATTTAAAAAAGTCGGTGTGAAGGCTATTTTCCCCTTTGCACCGACTAAATTTTATCCGCAGCCCGATTTACCTTGAATCTTTATTAAAGTTCAGTCCCGGGCATTTCTTTGTAAAGCTCTCCTTTAAATATTTTGTGAAGCATAACATCGTAAAGATTCTGAGCCTGATTAAATCCATGATGTAAATTTTTTGAGTGATTTTCTATTTGCATCGAAAATTGGTCAAAATGCCGTGGTAGTCCCTCTACTGCTGTTAGCAATGACTCTTTATTTTTTAATAAATGCTGAATCGTATTTAAAAGTTGCATCATTTTTTGTTGGATATCAATCATCGGAATATCAATAGGTATTTCATGCAAATGATGCCATTCTTTAATGTCATACCAACTAAGAAAATGCATTAAATAATCACTTAAAATAATTGTTTCATTTGGAATAATGGCCACGACATCATTTGCAATACATACTTCATTTTCACATTGATATATATATTTATTCACATTAGTTCTCGTAACAATGATGGTTTTAGCCGGTACTAGTGCACACTTAAAATCGTTATTAAATACCCTATTAATCTTTGGTAATCGTTCAATATCACCATGCAACATTAACCTTTTTAAAGATTCTGCCGTAACTAAGGGGAATCCAGAATTCGCAAAATATTCCTTCCTCGTTATTATTTTTCCCGTTTCTATTTTAGCAACTTCATCTAATCGATAACGCTTTACCATGCCTGAATCCTCCAATCTTTAACTTAGTTATGTATACCCAAAACAAGCCACTGAAGAATCATCAACACTGTTTTTTTCCATAAGCCTTTTCTCTTAATAAAACCTTCCTACCAACAATAGTACCATTTAACGATAACAATATCTCTATTATACCAATATAATAGTATAGGCATTTTTAATGTTTTTCACTAGCTTTTTACATAGAGGTGAATCATATGTCAGACTTTTTAAAGCTAGTAGGTGAACAACTCCGTATTATTAGGGTATCCAAGGGGCTTAGTCAGGAAGAAGTGGCAGAAAGAACGGGGAAGTTAGGTTTTAGTAAAGGACGAATCTCAAATATTGAACATGGGCAATCTAATATCACATTGAGCACTTTAGAATCGCTGATGAAAGCATTAGATATTGTCCCTGAGGAGCTTTTTAATTTCCAAAAATTATCTGGTGTTACTGATATTGAAGAAAAGAACCTCATGCTTGACATACATCGCTCAGTATTAAGGGAGCGCAATTTAGACGAGGTAAAATACGTAGTACGCATTACGAAAGATTTTTTAGATACGATCGATTCACAATCAAAGAAAAACAGCTCCAATAGTCAATGACATTGGAGCTGTTTTGACGGCTACCTACAAATTTTTTCCGATAATTCTTAGTGCACTGTTTTAATGTTTTAGCATGCCCTTATGTTGTCCATATAAAAAATCCATTTAGTCTAAAACCAAATGGATTTATTCCTTACATACCAAACTTTTGACGATAACCACATTTTCTGCACAGTTCCTCTACTGCTTCTCTTCGTGAAAATCCGTCGACAATATTATTGGCACGCTCACCCTGAACAATGTCCGTGAAGGATTTCTCGTTCACATTCCCTAAATTAATAACGCCCTCACCATCAAGACAGCATGGCACTACTGTACCATCCACAAGAATAGCAGCTTGGCTTCGAAGTGCATGGCAAAAGCCTTTTCCTTCATCCTCAGGCTCAAGTAAGCTTGGCCATCTGAATTCATGATCCTGGTTTAAATAAATATTATTAGCAATCTTCACACCTTTACCGGGCTGTACTTTTTCTTCAATGCGATAATCCAGATTATATTCATTTTCTAGAATTTCGAGCGTTTCCCTATTTCTTCTCGCTGCAATATCCGTTACATGCTCCTTTTGTAAATTCCATAAACGATATGAAATAATCGTATTATATTCTCTCGCTGCACGAACAAAGTCCAAAATATCCCCTAAATATTTCTCACGATTCTCCGATCCCTCATGACCATCGAAGCTATGTAAAGAGAAATTGATTTGGCGTAAGGCTGGTTTCCCTAATAACTTTTCACGATTCTTTTTAATCAGTGTACCATTCGTTGTAATATTAACTTTAAAACCTTTCTCATGTGCTGCGTCAAGCAGCTGATCAATACGTGGATGTAAAAGCGGCTCCCCTTTTACATGCAAATAAATATATTTCGTGTGAGGACGTATTTCATCCAGTATTTTATTAAATTGTTCCACTTTAATAAGTCCCTTTGCACGAGCAGTTGGTGGACAAAAGCTACATGCCAAATTACAGACACTCGTTATTTCTATATAAACTTTTTTAAATGTTCTCAACGTTGATTCACCGTTCCAGTTCTTTATATATTCAAATCCTATTCATTTTAACAAATTTTACGATCAGGAACAGTCTTTCAGTCTCCATCCCCTTGCATTATTTATGAATCTTAGGGCTACATATACAAGTAAATTTGAGAAACATTAATAACTTATTAGTAATACTGAAATGAAAGGAGTGAAAACTATGTCTGACTATACACCTGAGAATGAACATTCAAAGAAGGAATCCAAAAATCATATTACCATCAATTTTACTTTTAATATCGGCAATACGGATATCCACCTTGAACAAAGGGCCGAGGGTGGTGGGCAAATCAATAAGGATGTAGGTACTAATGCCAACCAAGGCGGTCAAAATGCACTAAATGGCAGTCATACTCGAAACGTAAATTCTCAATTCGCGGACGGAAACGGCAGGAGCGGTATTGCCGGTGACGATAATGATGAAGCTGGCGGACAACAAGGCATAAAAGTAAGAAACAGCAGAGTAATCGACAGCGATATCCATTCATCTTCGAATCATAGTGAAAGTAGTGAAGATGAAAATGAGTCCTCTCCATTGTTAGATGAAGATACAAATGAATAAAGTGTATTTGAGTTCATCACCAAAATTTTGGATGAAATATAAGTACACCATGTAAATTGATCTTCGTTCCGGCTGGGCGACTTCTTGGAAATTAGCGTCACAGAACCTTTATGTAAGACTTTCAAAAATTAAAACTTCTATCTGCAAAGAATTTTCATAGCAACAGATAGAAGTTTTTTTGTCACACATTGCGTTTATAATTTTTTGTACCATCATATGAATAAAGGATTGGCTTTCCATCTACATATGTTTCTAAATGAACAGGACGACCCCATAGCTGATGAATATATGGCAAAACGTTTTCTAAATAGCGTGGATCCAGCTCCATTCCCTCATAACCATGCACTAAATAGAGCTCACCGTTACGAAGATAATCCCCATTTTTAACAACGATATATGGGAACCCTCCGTTTACACGCATCGATACGAGCTGATCTCGTACCATTTCATGATCCTTATCTGTAATACGATACTCATTGCCCTTCTTCTGGAACAAATAAAGATCCTCTTGCCTTGCTAAATCCTTCGTTAAATAGTTGCGAATGAAGGATATATCCGACTCTATCTCCCTTACCTCAAACATTTTCTCTCGACCTGAGTTCGGTTGAACACCTAACTTTCTCATCTCTTCCGTTGGATGATTATAGCGATTTTCAATATCCTCAAAAATTTTCACGCCAAGGTAATACGGATTAATAGATGTTTTGGAAGGCTGCACAACGCCTGCATTTAATTTGGCATATTCAATCGTCTCAGCCGTTGTTAACTTAAGCTCCCGCATTATTCGTTGGTGCCAATAAGAAGCCCAGCCCTCATTCATAATTTTCGTCTCTAATTGTGGCCAAAAATAAAGCATTTCCTCACGCATCATCGTTAATATATCTCGCTGCCAGTCCTCCAGTTCTCGACTGTGCTCCTCTAAAAATAGCAATAAATCTTTTTCTGGCTTTGGCGGGAAGTTCTTTATTTTTCGCCTTATCGATTTATACGCTTTTTCCTTATCATCTAAGCTCCATAGATCATCATACGGTGATTTTGCCGGAAGAATGTCCTCTTCATACTCTTCCTCCGTTTGCCAAGACAATTTTGGTCGTAAAAGAGATGGATCGATATGTTCCTGGATCGCTAAAACTGCATCTAAAAACTGTTCGACTTCATCCTTTCCGTATTCCCTTTCGTAACCAGCTATTCGTTCAGCTGTCGCAGTCATGCTCTCCACCATATCTCTTCTAGTATTGGAGAAGCGTACATTATTTTTAAAGAAATCGCAGTGCGCCAATACATGCGCAATAATTAATTTATTTTGTGTTAGCGTATTTGTATCGAGTAAAAATGCATAGCATGGATTTGAGTTAATGACTAGCTCATAAATTTGGCTTAGCCCTAAATCATATTGAAGCTTCATTTTATGAAATTGTTTACCAAAGCTCCAATGCGAAAATCGAGTAGGCATACCATATGCGCCAAATGTATAAATAATATCTGCTGGACAAATTTCATAGCGCATTGGAAAGAAATCTAAGCCAAAGCTTGAGGCAATTTCTGTAATTTCATCAATCGCTCGTTGAAGCTCTTTCATTTCCATCTTTTCGCCCCCTCCCTTGAACATGATTACTTACCATGATTCAACTTCTTTCACCATTTAAGATTCACTTTTTTTGAAAAAGCTCTTTAAGGCATCGTAAACATCGCCTTTTTTTCTCAAAACATGATACCTAAATTTGGGGTCATCAATTTTTTTGTATGTGTACATAAGTGTAGAAAAGCGGTTATGCTGATTGACTTCACCATAGCCAAACATGCTCGAAACGTCCATTAACTCTCCGACTAGCTTCAAGCATTTTTCATTATCCATTGAAATATTTTCGCCATCTGAAAAATGTACTGGATAAATATTGTAGCGAGAAGGATTATACTTTTCCCGAATTAGGTCCAATGCTTTTATATAGGCAGATGAGCAAATCGTTCCTCCGCTTTCTCCCTTCGTGAAAAATTCATCTTCTGTCACTACTTTTGCCTCTGTATGATGTGCAATAAACTCAATATCTACAGTTCCATACTTTGAGCGCAAAAATTTTGTCATCCAAAAGAAGAAGCTTCTAGCACAATATTTTTCGAAGGAGCCCATAGAGCCACTTGTATCCATCATCGCAAGAACTACTGCTTTCGATTCAGGTTTCTCCACTTCATCCCAAGTTTTAAAACGTAAGTCCTCATTATGAATCGGCGTAATTTCTGCTTTACCCTGCATTGCATTACGCTTTAGCGCATTGAGGATTGTGCGCTTCTTATCAACATTTCCCATCAAACCCTTTTTCCGAATATCATTAAACTCAATTTTCTCCGTCTTAATATCTGCTTTTTCTTTCTGCTGTAAGTTCGGTAACTCAAGCTCATGAAATAACACATTTTGAATTTCTTCAATGCTTACTTCAGCTTCATAGTAGTCATGGCCTGGTTTGTCACCCGCTTCTTTTCCTTTACCATTAGCCTGATTACCTCTGCTGGCATCACGTGCAATGACATCCCCTACATTACTATCGCCTTGTCCTTGCCCAACATGCTTGGAATTATCGTAGTTGTATCGAATTTTATATTCATCAAGTGAACGGATAGGAATTTTTATAACCTCTCGACCATTGGACATTACAATACTTTCTTCACTAACTAAATCAGGTAAATTATTCTTAATAGCATCTTTCACTTTTTCCATATGACGTTGCTGGTCCTGGTGCCCTTTACGATGGAGGGACCAATTTTCCTGAGAGATGACAAAGCGTTTATTTTCGTTTTCAGTCATTTTTATCCTCACCCATCTATCAAATTCATTTTTTCTATACTATGCTAGTGAGTCGCTTTCTTGAACTTCTTTAGTGAAATCAATTACATTTCATTGTCATTTCGCTTTGTAAATGAAGCTAAAAGGAGTGCCCTGAAATGGGACACTCCTATCTGGTCATTTAGATCCGAAATTAACGATTTAACAGACTACCAACATATTGCAATAATTCATTAGCAGACGTTGTATTATAGCCATGTTCATCAACAAGTCTTGCTACAACCTCATTAATTTTCTTCAACTGTGATTCATCCGGCATTTTTGAGGATGTTGTAATTTTCACGACATCCTTGAGATCCGCAAATAGCTTCTTCTGGATTGCATCTCGTAATCTTTCATGAGAATTATAGTCAAAACGTTTTCCTTTTCGAGCATAAGCAGAAATACGAATTAATATCTCCTCACGGAATGCTTTTTTCGCATTTTCTGAAATACCAATTTGCTCCTCAATAGAGCGCATTAATTTTTCATCAGGATTCATTTCTTCACCAGTTAATGGATCGAAAATCTTATTTTTATTACAAAATGCTTCAACATTATCGAGATAGTTATTCATCAATGTTTTTGCAGACTCTTCATACGAATAAACAAAAGCTTTTTGCACTTCATTTTTGGCAATATCATCATACTCTCTTCGAGCAACTGCAATATAGTTCATATATTTTTCTCGATCTTCCTGAGAAATCGAAGCATGCTGGTCAAGTCCATCCTTTAGGGCACGCAGAACATCTAACGCATTAATAGATGGTATCTCTTTTCGGATAATAGCAGAAGAAATACGATTAATAATATACCGTGGATCAATACCGTTCATGCCTTCGTTCGGAAACTCTTTTTTAAGCTCCTCTAAGTCAACGGAATTAAATCCCTCCACATTTTCTCCGTCGTACAGTCGCATTTTTTTAATAAGATCCACACCTTGCTTTTTCGGTACTTCAAGTCTTGTTAGAACCGAAAAGATTGCTGCGGCCTTTAATGCATGCGGCGCAATATGAACATGTGACATATCACTTTCTTTAATCATTTTTTCGTAAATCAGTTCTTCCTGACTAACTTTTAAGTTATACGGAATCGGCATGACAATAATTCGTGAATGCAACGCCTCATTCTTTTTATTTGAAATAAATGAACGATATTCCGTTTCGTTTGTATGCGCAACAATTAACTCATCTGCACTAATTAATGCAAAGCGACCTGCTTTAAAATTACCTTCCTGTGTTAAAGACAGTAAATTCCACAAGAATTTTTCATCAAGCTTTAACATTTCCTGGAATTCCATCATACCCCTATTTGCCTTATTTAACTCACCGTCAAAACGATAAGCACGTGGGTCTGATTCTGAACCAAATTCTCCAATTGTTGAGAAATCAATACTACCTGTTAAATCAGCAATATCCTGAGATTTTGGATCCGATGGTGTGAAGGTTCCTATACCTACACGTTTGTCTTCAGAAAAAGTAATACGTTCAATTATCACATTTTCAATACGTCCATCATACTCCTTTTCAAGACGCATCGTATTTAAAGGCGATAAGCTTCCTTCAATTCGTATACCATACTCCTCATAAAAATCATTACGTAAATGATGTGGAATTAAATGTAGAGGATCCTCATGCATTGGACATCCCTTAATTGCGAAAACTGCACCTTCATCTGTTCGCGAAAATTGCTCAAGTCCGCGTTTCAACAAGGTCACTATTGTTGATTTACCACCACTCACTGGTCCCATTAGTAACAAAATACGTTTTCTAACATCCAATCTGCGTGCTGCCGGATGGAAATATTCCTCCACCAGTCTTTCAATTGCTGTTTCAAGCCCAAAAATTTCTTGACCAAAAAATTCGTACATTTTTTGCCCATCGCGTTGCTCTACACCACTACTTTTTATCATATTGTAGACGCGTGAATGGGCTGTTTGAGCAACTTCAGGTCTTTCCTTGATGATATTTAAGTAATCTGCAAATGTCCCTTCCCACTTCAGCCGATTTTCTTCTTCGCGATAGCTTTTCACTTTATCTAAAATGTTGATAGCCTTCCCTCCATTCAGGGCTTGATTTATAACATAGTATGAAGGAAATGACATTATGATACCCAATACTTTTTCTTTATCGAAGTTTCTTCTTATATTGCCTATAATTTTTTTCTGCTGAATGGAAGAATAAATTTAAACATTATTCATTTCGACTGACGTTTTATTGGCGCATTACCAAAATCAGGATGATATTTATTGAAACATTTTCTATATAAGTTGATTGGTGCGAAAGCGTAGCGACAGCAACAACAACAAATGTTTTCTGTAGCGAAAGCAAAGCGGCAACTACAACAAAGCCCCAGTCGGAACGGAAATGAACCCTACGCTATAAGCACGTTTTCATCACAAAAATTGCTCATTTTTACCGCTTCGTTTTCCCACAAAAAGTGCTGAATGAAGATGAAAAATTCGGTTATTCTAACGTTAGAAAGGAGGTCCATTATTGAATCGCCATTTTATATTCCTTTTATCATGGATTTTATTATGGAGTTTTACTCTCCCCACGGTTGCTTTAGCAAAAGAAGAACCCACTCAAGAAGAAATTGTGCAGCAACGTATGGTCTATTACGTACAATTTGACGAATTACTCATTCCGTGGCATTTTTTAGCAGCCATTGACCAATATGAACGAAACTTGCAATCAGTTCGTAAAGATATTCCGAAACGGGATGGGATCATTGCCATTCAATTTTCTGATGAATATTGGTCAGGTGCTTTAAATCCTGTAAGAGATGACACCCGCCCAGAAACAATTAGTTACTTTGGCGGGATGGGACTAGATGGCAATGGTGATGGAGCTGCCAGTCCAAACGAAGACGCCGATGTTATATTCTCCATGGCTACTTTTTTAAGTAAATTTGGAACAACTGATGAGGACTTTAAATTAGCTTTATGGGAATATTACGGAAGTGAGCAAGCCGTAAATCAAATTTTCACCATTTCCAAAATGTATAGTCATTTCAAAACAACTGAGCTAGATGCCCACACATTCCCAGTTCCTACTAATTACGATTACAGTTATCGGGGTACATGGGGTGCTAATAGGGGCTGGGGCGGACGCCGTATTCATGAAGGAACCGATATTTTCGCTAGCTACGGTACTCCAGTAGTTTCTACTTCTTATGGAGTAGTGGAAGTAAAAGGCTGGAACCAATTTGGTGGCTGGCGCATAGGAATTCGAGACAATCATAACTCTTATCATTATTATGCCCATCTGGGTAGCTATAATAAGGAGATTGAAGTAGGAGATCTTGTTGAGCCAGGAACTGTTCTCGGTTATGTTGGTAGCTCTGGCTACGGTAAAGAAGGAACATCCGGAAAATTCCCACCTCATCTTCACTATGGCATATATAAGTTCAATGGTCGTACAGAATGGGCATTTGATCCATACCCATCATTACTACAATGGGAACGACTAGCAAAAAAAGCAAAACAATAATACATGTTAGAGCGCTTGGTGCACCTTTGCAGCAAGTGCTTTTTTCTTTTAGGTAGGTAAAAATGCATAAAGGTATTTAAAAAACTTCAGAATTGTACATATGACATATATTTTTAACTACCTACATCATTAACAACAAAGTGTTATTGTACTAAAACAACTATTTTTATTTTTTCCATCAAAAGTACTTATTTATAGATAGATTTAGTTATAAAATAACCTTTGTACTATAACAATAAAAAAAGCAAAGGGTTGGGAAAAGATGAAAGGGATTTTTCAGTTTAAAACACTTAAAGCCCGAATTTTAAGTGCATTTCTTCTTCTATTAGTATTAGTTGTTTGTTTTAATATCTATACTTACATTTCTAATACGAAGATGGAAAAACAAGCTGACGATTTAGTGAATGAAGATTTAATTGTTTTAACAGCAAGTAAAAATTTAGCAATGTCTATGAGTGTTCGTCTCTCTGCAGCTTTAAGCTACGTCGCATCGGGTAATGAAAAATACATAGAAACTTTTAAAGAATATCGAAAAATTGCTGAAGAAAGCAATAGCATCATGGAGAAATACGATAAAAATCCTGAGCGTGAACGTCTGGTAGAAATGGGACGCGAGTGGAGCAATCGTGTCAATACAGAGGTATTCGATGTTTATAAAAAAGGCGATAAAGAATTAGCATTACAAAATTTAACGGCTATTAATAATCTTGTAACTGAAGTTCGTACGGGTTATGAAAAATTAGCCAATACACGGACGGAAGAAATTACTAAAATAGGAGGAGATGTAGTATCTACAAGCAAAAACAATAAAATAATTGGACTAATTGTTAGTATTGTATTGACAATTGCAGGTATTCTAATTGCCATTATTACAGCTAGCAAAATATCTAAACCTACTACAGTTGTCTCAAAGCGTATGAACGAATTGGCAGATGGTAATTTACAACATGAACCACTTCCAATAACTCGCCGTGACGAGATTGGTCAATTAATGCTTTCAGCGAATGATTTGAATGAAAAATTAAAGCAAACGATCAGCTCTATTCATGCTGTTTCCGAAACAGTAGCTGCTAGTAGCGAAGAGCTTGCTCAATCTTCTAATGAAGTACAAACAGGTACAGAACAAATTACCGTGACTATGCAGGAGTTAGCCTCTGGCACAGAAACACAAGCATCCACTGCAGGTGATTTAGCTGAAACAATGGTTACTTTCCAACGTAGTATTCACGAAACAACACAGGAAGGTATTGAATTAAAAGAGCACTCAAATCATGTACAGAATTTAACAACTACAGGCAAAGGCTTGATGGTGCAATCAACACAACAAATGGCAGCCATTAATGAAATTGTATTAGATTCAGTAAGAAAAGTGGAAGGCTTAAATGTGCAGTCTGCTGAAATTTCCAAACTGGTGTCAGTCATTGACGACATTTCAAATCAAACAAATTTACTTGCCTTAAATGCTGCCATCGAAGCAGCTCGTGCAGGAGAGCATGGTAAAGGGTTTGCAGTAGTAGCCGATGAAGTTCGTAAGCTTGCAGAACAAGTTCAATTCTCTGTCACGGATATTTCCACTATCGTCAACCGCATTCAAGGTGAAACTGGCAATGTAACAACTGCTTTGCAATCAGGCTATGAGGAAGTAAAAAGAGGAACAGCACAACTCAATCAAACAAATGAAACATTCGAACAAATTTCAGGAGCTGTTGAGGATATGATTCTTAACATAAATACCATTTCAGGCAATCTAGATAAAGTTGCTGAAAATTCCGAGTCCATCAATGCCGCAATTGATGAAATGGCTTCTATTTCCCAAGAGTCTGCTGCTGGTGTAGAACAAACAACAGCAACTGTAGAGGAAACAGCCGCTACTATGGACGAAATTTCAAAGAGCGCGAACCAGCTCGCTAGTATGGCTGAAGAGTTAAATAGCCAATTACAGAAATTCACTATTTAGGGTATAGGTTTCAATCCAATCCATTTCAGACTATACCTGATTACTTTTTTGGTTTACCCGAGCGGTTTTGGGTGATACCCGATCACTTTCTTGGCTTACCCGAGCGGTTTTGGGTGATACCCGATCACTTTCTCGGCTTACCCGAGCGGTTCTGGGTGATACCTGATCACTTTCTTGGTTCACCCGAGCGGTTTCGGGCGAAGCCTGATCATTTTTTTAGTTTACCCGAGCGGTTTTGGGTGAGACCTGATCACTTTTGTAATCTCTCCTAAAAAAAGCGATCTCGCATTACGTTCGAGATCGCTTTCTACTTTAAGAAAATCTTATTGCCAATGTCTAATTGGTACCCGTTCAAGCTCATAGCGTTTAATAATAACACTAATCTTCTGAAACCATTCCTCACATAACTCTAGCGCCTCTTGATACTCGTCCTCTTCCCTTGATATAGGCTCACAGTCCATAAAAACATATTCTAAAATAGGATCAGATAAGTTATCAGCTACAATTTTCAACGTCAATTGAGACACCTTGTTATCCTCAGAGTCCTCTTCATCTAATTCCTCTTCTATATCCGGATTTTCACCAAGTAGTGAACTACTTATATAATTATTACTAGTTCTTGCAATATACATTTCGTCCTCTACTATAGCAACTTCATATATTTTATTAAATGGGATTTCCTTTTTAATTAATTCCTCTTCTAAATCTTCTCTACTTGCAAGGAAAAGTGTATTTGTAGGCTCATTTAATAATAAAGCACTTAAACAATCATCTGATATGATGCAATGTGTATGAGGAATAGCCATTAGCTCCTCCTCACTAGCATCCTGCATTTCATTCAACCAGCTAATATAAATAGATCGTTCTTTCACATACCGAATAACTCCTACTATTACTAGCCCTAAACCAATTAAGAAATAAACCCTACTAAATATAGCTGTTTCGACTGCATTTGCAAGTAATAAATAGATTGTCCCTAGAAATAAAAGGAAAAAGGTTTTCATCCATATCCCACCCTCAAAAAGATAATCGATAGAAAAATTGCATCCATATTAGTAGAAATTTTATTCTAACGATTAACTTTTCATTCTTAATTTATGTTTTCTATATCAAATCTTCGTACGCTCTAACAAATAAAAAAGCAGCTACAACGCAATTTTAAACGTTGTAGCTGCTACTATAATTTTAAATAATCAATTACCCCTAAATGATTATTCATATTAAAGATACTTATCCATTTAGTGTCAAAACTAAGGCTGCCGGTATAAATGATATAGAAAACATACTCAAATACCACATTGATGTACGGCGTAATGAAAAACGAACTTGTTTCTTTTCTGCATAAAAAATGTCTAACATAACTGAAGCAACAACAAGTGGGATCGTAACACATGCAATAGCAACTAATAAAATGTCTAAACCAAACATAAAAGCACCCCTCTGTTCGTGAACATTTATTTTCCATCTTTGTGACAACTTTATGTCAATTTCATTGTACACAATTCCGTCACAAAATGTCAACTAGATTCAACTAAGAAAAAGTATGCTTTTTACAGAATTTTTTATCACAATAAAGATATTAACGTAACAAACAAAGCAGCCACAAAATGCAGCTGCTTTGTTAATCATTAACACATTGGCTCTTCACTAAAAATTCACTTGACTACTCAATAAGAACGGCGCCTCAAACCTCAAGCTTCTTCATTTTAGTATTAATCCATTTCATTCTCTATATTTATATGTCAGCCCTCTTAAAAAATTTCTCACAAAACGATCGCCACATTCTTTATAGTTACGATGACTTGGATTTCTTAAAATGGCACCTAATTCGCCTTTCGAAACGTTAACGCCTCCATCATATAAAAGATCTAACATCTCTTCACTCGTTAAGGCTAGCGCAATTTTCACTTTCTTTAACAGCATATTATTAGGGCTTTCTTTGCCTGAAACAGGTAGTGGTCCTACAGGCTCACCAGGCTTAGGCTTTTGTGGTCCTCGTTTAAATGTAATAAACCCATTTAAAAAAGCCTCTATCATTTTATTATTACATTTGATGTATTCTTCAGGTGCTTCTTCCTCATCATTAATTTTAATAAGCATGTTCAATACTTCTTCCTTCGAAAAATCCATGCCTCCTAGCTTAAAAATTTCAACCATGTCCTTATTTTTAATATCAAGCGCATATCGCAAACGAATTAATATATCATTATTCGTCATTTAAAAACCTCCTTTATGTATTAATAAAGCGTAAATATAAAATGCCAGGCTTAATTATAACAGAGAGCAATACTTTTTCAGCTAGCTTTCTGAAATTCCTATAGTATTTAGACTGCGCATTTCCTTCTTTTTAAATGTATTAAAAGTAAACTCTCGACCATTCTAATCACAAGGAGGTGAGAAAAATGGCTAATCGTAGCTCAAATAAACTTCAAGTGCCCGGTGTACAAGAAGCTGTTGATCAATTGAAATATGAAATCGCACAAGAATTTAACGTACAGTTAGGGCCAGAAGCTTCTTCTCGCGCAAACGGTTCAGTTGGAGGAGAAATTACAAAACGCCTCGTAGAAATGGCTGAAAAACGTTCAAAAGGTTTATTATAAAAAAAGAAAAGAACGAATCCCTTTTGACTGGAATTCGTTCTTTCGTGTTTTCATTATTTTATTTCACCAGGTTGTAAAGCCCCGTTTGAGCCCTTTTTTAAAGTCAGCATCACCATGAAGGAAATGCAATATAAGGCAGCTAAGTAAATCATTACGACCGTCATATCATAACTTTGAAGAATATAGCCGACAAAGATTGGTGAAAATCCTCCTATTGCTCTACCGAAGTTAAAAATTGTGTTTGTAGCGGTACTTCGAATTTGCACCGGATAGAAGCTACTAATTAATGCTCCATACCCCGCGAACATGCCATTTGAGAAGAAGCCGACAATCGCACCACCTATTAAAATTGCGACACTTCCTGTGGCATAGGAATATAAAAACACAGCACATGCAGAGGCAAGTAAAAAGATACCGAAAGCTCGCTTTGCACCAAATCGGTCCATAAATCGTCCAAATGTTAGCATCCCAATAATCATGCCAACTGCTGTACTAATTGTCCAAAGAGCCGAGCTTGAAACAGATAGACCTTGAGATTTTTGCAACATAGATGGCAACCAAATCATTAAGCCATTGTAACCAGCAATTTGAACAGTTGCCATAACGATTAATGACATTGTCGTCATCGATGTTCGAGGCGTTTCAAATAGTTGCGCCAACTTACCTTTTTCATGTTGCTTATCGATTTTTTTATTTTTCTGAGCAGCCAGCCACTCTGGTGATTCCTCAAGATTTTTTCGCACAATAAATGCGAAAATAACAGGTACCACACCAACAAAGAATAAAGCTCTCCACCCTAAAGTCGGAAGTATAACGGCACTTAGTAATGCTGCTAAAATAACTCCGTATTGAGCACCTACACTAACATATGAAGAAGCTCTTCCTTGCTTATTCTTCGGCCAAGCCTCCGCAACAAGTGCCATACCAATGCCGTATTCGCCACCTGCACCAAGACCCGCGATAAATCTATAAATATAAATTTGTTCAATATTTGTTGCTAATCCAGTTAAAGCTGTACCAATTGCAAACAATAAGATGGTATAAGTAAATATTTTTACTCGCCCATACTTATCCGCTAAAATCCCGAAAATGATGCCGCCCAACAGCATACCAATATTCGTTACAGAAGAAATGAGCCCACCCGTTGCGAAATCAATGTTAAATTCCGAAATAATCATTGTCATCGCAAAGGAGATAAACATAATGTCCATTCCTTCCAATGTTAAGCCAGCTACTGAAGCTACCACTGTTTTCTTACGATAATCCATTCTTACAATCCTCCAGTTTTCGTTGATAAAAATCTCTTTTAGCCTATTTGAGGGAATGGATTACACAATTCTTTTCCATTCTCTTTTGAAGCCTCACGGGACTCCGTTTAAAAGAGGTAAAAGCAAAATCGAGTAGGAGGGAGTGATTAACTCCCGACCTCTCCAACCACCGTACGTACGGATCCGTATACGGCGGTTCAATTAAGGTGAATAACGCAAGATTTCATAACGAGCTTGCAGACTTTTGAGCCCTTGGTTACTCCAATAAGAGTTACCAAGGGTTCTGTGTAATATTGGACTTTTCGAGATACGCCAGTAACTCTTGCGAGTATTGCCCCATTCGTAAGCCTTCCAGTCTGGAACTCCTAAGCGAATTAGGTTGCGCACTTTCGTACGAGGCTTTTTCCAATTCTTCCATAAACACATACGAAGTCTTCTTCTAATCCATCCATCCAGTGATTCAAATATTGATTTCGTATCCGCTAATGCAAAGTAGCCACACCACCCAATTAAGTATTGATTCAATTGTTGAATTCGGTACTCCATTGGAAGTGGCTTCTTTCTAGCTGTTAATTCCCGAATTTTGTTCTTCATTCGCTTTATGCTCTCTTTCGCAATTCGAACTTGTGGTTCTTTGCGGGAGGTAAAGCTAAATCCTAGGAATTTACGTTGCCAAGGACGAGCCACTGCGGATTTCTTCTCATTTATTTTCAATCGTAGCGTCTTCTCAATAAAGGTTTTGATACTTGCCATCACTCGTTCTCCTGCTCGTTTTGTTTTCACATAAATATTGCAGTCATCGGCGTAACGGACAAATTTATGACCACGTTTCTCTAATTCTTTGTCTAATTCATCCAGCACAATATTTGAGAGAAGTGGACTCAGTGGGCCCCCTTGGGGTGTTCCTTCATCTGTATCATAAACGACACCATTTATCATGACACCCGATTGTAAGTATCTACGAATCAGCTTGAGTAGAGGTTTATCAGAAATTTTCTTCGCTAATGTACTCATTAGACGGTCATGGTTTACTTTGTCGAAGAATTTCTCTAAGTCCATATCTACTACCCAGCGGTATCCTTCTTTTATATGACCTTTGGCTTCTCGGATTGCATCGTGAGCACTTCGTTTTGGTCGAAATCCGTAACTATGATTCGAGAAGTTCGGGTCATATAGGTTGGATAGCACTTGGGCAATCGCCTGTTGAATGAGTCGGTCTGTCACGGTTGGGATTCCTAATAGTCGCACACCGCCGTCAGGTTTCGGGATTTCGATTCTGCGAACTGGTTGTGGTTGGTAGGTTCCCTCAAGAATTTGCTTCTTAATCGTTAGCCAGTTTTCGACTACATGCTGTCGTAGGAATTTTACGGGCATTTTGTCTACTCCATGACTCCCTTTGTTTCGTTCCACCCGTTTGAGTGCGAGAAGCAGATTCTCCCGTGATAATATTTGATTCATTAGCATCTCGTTCGACTCCTCCGTGAATAGCTTGTCTTCTTATAACAGTTTCTACTGCACCCGCTCAATGTCCCTCATGGGATTCACCATTACCTCCATTAAGTCGGTCCTTCTGGATTTTCTGTGTTTACCATAGAAAACTGCATGCCAAGGGCTATTCTCTCCGAATTGTTCGGTCCTTCCCATTCATTCTAGAAGTGAATGGTACTATGACCTCTGCTGACTTCTGATGGTTCAGCTACCTATCGCTAAGTAGGTTACAAAGTGTACTTTGCGTTTCCATCAGACCTCCCCGGGTAAGCGCATGCACTTTCACACCATCTATCCGCCTCATTTACTCGATATGACCTTCGACAGAAAGGACTTTGTGTTGTTATGCACACTCATCCAATCATACCTAGCCTTATATGAGATTCGTGTTCCTCGGACCGGTGTTTTGCCTCCAGCTTCCTTCAGATTCCGCGTCGCCACGGACACCCTTGCTCTTGGCTAACCTCTACTTCTGTCTTCGGGGTTCGGGACTTGCACCCTATAGTTCATACGCATGCCGGGCGCACATAAAAAGCCCTTCTGTCACAGAGGACAAAAAGGGCATACCAAAGCAAAGATATTATTAGCTTAAAAATATCACGTAGCCCTTTTCAGCCTCTCTGGACCGTATTAAAGGAAATTTATTTCGTGATACATACTAGCAAAATAGAACTGGTGATGTCAATAGCCGTTTCATGCTTAATTTAATTTAACTGGTTGGGAGTAATTCATAAATTACCATTCAGCAAAATTCTCCTCATTGAAATCTTCGAAATATTTCGACAATACTTCTTTATCTCCTGAGTCGTGGTAATATATTACGACTTCTCTGTTAGTATTTATTGATATTGGATTACCTGAACCATCATCAGAAAAAATTAAGCTTCTGTTAATTTCAGGAGAAAACTCATCTCCCTTAAATGATTCTCTGCACCAATTCGTCAAATTAATAATAGTTTCATTACCCATGGATGAACCATTAGAAAATGCATGAATTGCTATCCCTGCATAAGAGCCTCCAAATCGCTTAATAAATTCTTTATAATCATCATCTAGCTTTATTTGAAGTTCTTCCTCTGCTTTCGCAATCTCTTTAGGTGTGGCAGGTATTCCTTTTAATTCAGGATGTTTTTCAAGAAAACATTCTATTCTTTTCATCAGTTCTTCTTTCATTTTTCTTCTTTAACTCCTTTTTTATTTACCCTCCGAAAGCGAGTAGCCCGTAGCGGAAATCAGCCTCTTCGAATGTAGAAAAACGGTTAATCAACACACCTGATCTAATATCTTTTTATTTCCATGAGAGTCGGGTACTACATCATCAGTATCAAACGAGACCAATCTTTGTCCTGAGCTACGGTATTTTCAATTGCCTTTGGGTCTGTAGTTGTAGAAATAAACTGTGAACCCTTATTTCTTAAACCCCCAAGACACATGACCATGCACAGTCATTCCACTGCCTGTTTTTTTTAGCTGACAAGCCTTTTGAAAGATCTACGGCCTGAGCCATTTAGAGTTCAAGGTTCAAGCCGCATAACGTTTTTTTATTTCCAATATCCACCTGACAGTGTACAGTTCATTTTAAAGATTAGAATACTTAGATAATTGTAAACATTCTTTTTCTTTTCCACTTGTTGATTTCCCTTTCATTTATCTCCTCTTGCTTCTTCTAATAATTCTTTTGCATGATCTAATTCATAGTTTAAAAGATCATCGAAATCGTCATCTATTCCTTTTAGCGATAATGCTTTTTCTAAATACATTACTCCATCCTCTAATTTATTATCAGATAAAAAATATTCTCCTAAAATGCAAGAACTTTTAACAGAATAAATAGTATCATTTTCTTCGACTGCGCAAATATAGATCTTTTTTAAAATTTCAACAGCCTCATTAAAATCTCCAACATCTAGTAATCGCAATGCCTTATTTAACTGGTTTTTATTATCCATATAAAATTCCCCTTTTATTTAATTGATATTGTGGTAGCTCTCCAATTTGATATCAACTTAATTAATCACAACATCCGAAACTATCAAGAGCATTTATGATAATGTTTCGCAAAACTCTAGATGACATTGGTCCCAAAATCATTAAATTTGCTAAGGGTTTCAAGGCTAATATCATAGTGATTTTCTATTGGTGTATGGAAATATTTCATACTATGCTTGTCAATCAACCATGACAATTTTCCATCTTCTATAAATGTGTTTGAAACTAATCTAATAGATTCTAGTGATTCTAGCTTATCTAAAAAATTTAATGATGGTATATTTCCACATGCTTCTATAGTTAAAACTTTCAAATTTGATAATGTGCCAAGAACCTTCCAATCATTAACCTTTTTACAATTTTGAATCCATAACTCTTCAATAGAAGAGTTATTCTCAATTCCATTAATTGATTCTAATTTTTGTAGATATCGTAATTCAACTTTTTTTAAAGACCTTAACCCTTTTAAGCCATCGATATTTCGAATAGGTGATGACCATATTTCTAAGATTTCCAGCCTTTTTAAAGCTTTAAACTCTTCAGCATTATTGTTTTTATTTTTATAGTGATGAATAACTAATCGTTTTAAATTTGTACAAGCGAAAATATTTAGAATCTTTTTATCATATAAAACAAGTAAATCTTGAAGTTTTGATAACGTAGATAAATCTAATTTTTCTTCAATACTTCCCTTAAAGCTTAGATACTTTAATTCATTTAAAGCTTCAATAGAGCTTAAATCACTAATGTTAGCCCTTCCCAAATCTAAATATTCTAAATTCGGTAGTTGCTTTAAAAATTCAACATCTGATAAGGACCTATCATTAACCCGAATAGCAAGTCCATCTAATTCTTTATTTTCGATTTTTTCCTTTATATCAGGATCCATTAAAGGCGATCTTTGAACGTAAATTTGATATTTACCAAAGTTTGTTTCCACATTTATCAGATTTCCCACTATATCACTCCTGAGGTCTCTTATTTTTTCCTATTACTATTGGATTTTTAAGTTCATTTTTTTACCTGGACTGTTGATAGCATTTGAAAGTTCCATTTATTCAGGATCATCGAACATCTCGATTATATCATCCTCTAGTTTAAATAATTCTTTACAAGTTAGGGCATTAGGATCATGGATAAAGCCAACTTTATCTAAAACAACTGGATCTAGTTTTCCTTTGATTAGATGTTGATACAGCCTCTTAAGACCTGGATCAACCTGTTTTAACTTAAGAAAAAAATGCAATCGCATCATGATTAAAAAGCAAAGAGTAGCAATATAATACAAATTTCAAAGGATTTTGCTACTCTTTTAGGGTGAGTATTTAATACATGTTAAAAATCTTTTTTGTTCAGTTCTTGTTTTTCAGGAGATTGTTTATAGTGTCTCTTTTATGAGAGTAATGCCTCTTCTCTGGATGAAAAGAAACCTCTTTTAATGTCGGACATTCTAGTAATGGCGTTAAGTCCCCTGATTTACAGTTCCAAAAGTTTATGGTCTCCAATACTCTCATGGTTCTTACAAACTCCAAAGAGATCAGATCTGAAATTAACAATTTTTTACGGAGCCATTATCTTCCAAGAATGAATAATCCGTTAGGTTTTTGCAACCTTCTACATGTAACCACTTTAAACTACTTAATTGAGATATACTATTTGCATCAGATAGGTAATTGTTTTTAGCCAACCAGCAAGTTTCAAGGTTTTCTAATTCTTCAACACCTTCAAGTGATTCCAGTTTCTTAGACCTGCTCAGTCGTAGATAAACCAACTCTTTTAATGTGCGTAACTCATGACAATTTTGTTTTGAATATCCAAAAATATAAAGCCTTTTTAAATTAATAAGTGGTTCTAAGTTTTCATAACAACTATTAAAGAGATATAGTTTTTCTAGTTGTTTTAATCGAGAAAAATCAATAGGGATTTGCAAAGATACACTAAAATCAATCATATTCACCAAAGAGTAAAGAGCTTCAATATTGGCAACACTTTTTAATTTAAAATTGTTGTCAATCGCCAGATTTTTAATAAATTTCTTATCCTTTAAAGGTGCAAGATCTAAATCACACTTAAAATCAACATCATCAACAAATGCACTAATATTAATATTCAAACTGCTCTTCTTCTGCAACACGGACTCCTTCTTCTAAATACCTTGGATCTATTTCAATTACACTGTCATTTTAACTATATTTTCTCATCATGAGCATCCTCTCACTGACATTTTTTTAAACCCATCTCCATGGCTCATAGTGTCGAATTTAAATTTCATGTGCTCAGCATAGTTCCTCGCTTGCGAAAGAAAATTATTCAAAACAACTTTTTAGCGTTTGGTTAAACAAATCTTTATTAAAATCTAATTTCTTAGCGATGCTTTTTTCTTTTATGGACTCCGAACTATATATTAAAAGTTTCATTAAAGCATTTTTGAATATCACTTCATTTCCATCTTCATCATCACTCCAACCAGTTTCATCCATACAAATATGGAGATCCATACACTTTTTCTTTGGTTTATAACTAAGTTTATAGACCCCACTTCTTTCGTAATATCTAGTCACATCTCCATTAATAAATAAAAAATAAGAAATCTCTGTTATATCATTCCCATAATTTTCATTTAAGAATTTTTCCTTTATTAAATCTTTATATTTATAAACTGTTAATCGAATATTAGAAACTCCACCATTTGCCACTGTTATATATATATCCATCAAAAACTCTCCTCTACCGCTATGATATAGATCATTCAGTCCAAACGGGTCTATTTTGAAATTCGGATCAATCTGAGTATACATTCCCTTTATTGGATAACAATGCCTAAATAGATTATAGTATAGCCCTATTTCTTTATCAGCTTACTGCCCCTGGTACCTAAACGGAATGAAATCCTGCTCACCATTGAACTCCACTACTCGTCCATAAATATCAAGCTCTGCTGACCAAACCCTTATTATCCTTTACACTAGTAGCAAATTTTTCTCCTGTATAACCACCATCACATAGACAGAAAAAGCAGTCCCTGACTTAAAAACCAACGTAAAAAAGGGGTTTGTACCTCTTCATACGTAGATTTTCCTTACACCTTTAGGTTTTGATAAATTCAGTCCAGCCATAACTAACCACCTCATCTTCAGTTGGAAAATCATATTTTGCATATGTATTAAATGGCAAACATTGTTCCAGAGTTATTTCATATGGACTTATCCATTCAGACTCACATTCTTTACAACACAAATACAGATTTGATGTTTGAATATCTTTTACAATTATGACCCAGCCTTGATCACACAATGGGCACCAATAAACTTTATATTCATTTATCATCTTACTTTCTTCTTTCATCGTTAGTTATTTTGAAGTAAATGCGGTAACAATTTTATTTGTTCCACCTTCTGTAATAATCGACACAAAAAACATATGTAAAGTAAGACCTTGTAACGTCTTCTTTACATATGTTTCGAAATCTTAGTGCAGTACTTTTCTTTATTTCATATCAGATGTGTTCGTTAACCATTTTTATCCATTAAAATTAATTAGAAGGCTCTGGTTTCCACTACGGGCTACTCACTTTCCTGCGTGCGAGCATCGAGCCGCTTCCTCTGCTTTGTTGTTGCTGTCGCTACGCTTTCGCACAGAAAACATTCGCTTCGTGCAGGGTCTCGTCTGTCTCGCTTTCCCACGGGAAGCTTTGCACTGCAACGAAAGCAAAGCGGCAGGAGCACTCGAGTAGGCCTACGCTACAATCAGTTGAAATGGAAATTAATTGGCATTATAGCAACAAAAAAATCCTTTTATCGCCCAATAATAAACCTATTTTTCCCTAATCAACACGCCTGTTAATATTTTTTATTTTTCCTTTATTATATCTATAAATACTCTGGACGTTGCAAACTGCCCTCTTTAATAAAAGTTACTCCATTAATACTATTTTCTTTACACAAATTCACAAAAACTTCATCCACAACAATCAAATGCTTAGATTCTTCCATTCTGACAATATGATGCACACCGAGAGAATCAGGAATATATACAACATAGTTAATACTAATCGGACCATCAGGTAATGATTTTATTGATGGTTTATACTCGGATTTTTCTTTATTAAGACAAACTACGGAGTTTGAAACAATCATTGCAAAAAAATCATTATTTTGTTCTTTTGTTTTTGTTGATTTTATTTCAACTGGAATAAAGACACAATCATTTTCACAATGTCGTTCAATTATTTCTTTAAATTTCGCACTTACTAAAGGTGGACCTACAGTTGGCAAAATATCATATGTAGATAGATAAGTGTCAAATTTATCCACAATGTATGTTAGACCTCCATCTACTTGACATCGATTTCCTTTCTCCAATTCTCGTCTATCATATCTATTCTCGTCGCTATAAAAGAAGAAAACATCTCTTTTATAAAAACATGATAATTTATAATACATAATCATACCCCTCCCCTTTAATCCATCTAATTTAGGCATATTCATATAATTACAACCACTTTCTGGAATTCCACCTAATCCAAATGGGTAATTTATACAGATAGATTCAAAACGTTTTACTTATGGACTGATCAAGAACTCCATCGCTCATGTAAAATGGATGTTTTCAGCTATTTCTCCTGAAGAAAATACAAGGGTCTTTGCCAAAAATCACATCAAAATCAATAAAAAAAAGGGTTACTTTACTCAATCTGCACAATCGCATTTAAATAAAGTAACCGGCAGGTGCGCATTTTACACTCTAATAGCTAGGTTGTTCAAGAGCATTGCCAGAAACCAGCAATGACCTCTCCTGTTTCATTATGCCTATATAGATATAATGCACCGTACATAAACACATAATCCATTTTATCACTATAGCCTTCCTCCTCTATTTGCAGAAAAAAGGAATAATTATTATTTTCCAATTCTTTATAATAATAACTTTTAGGTTGAATAAGACGTGGTTCTCCCAAAACTTTAATAAACAAAAAATTATTCCCTTGGTTATCCGAATAATCGCTTATTGAGTTCATACCTAAATCTAAAATACTTTTATTAGTATTGCCTCCAATTTCGGAGTATTTATGCTCTATAACTCTTACTTCAATTGAAGGATAAATATTTTTTTTCAATAAAGTATCAAAATTCTTATGAATAATAATAGAAAGCATAACTTCCTCCTTACCTGGATGAACTAGAGTTGCATAAAACCTGTAATCATCAGGTATTTGTTCTTCAATCAATTTTGGAGGATTACCACCTATTCTACCTCTCACTTGATCATCAAAAGGAATGCATTGAGCAAACAATTAAAATCCACCCTTCCATTTTATTAAAATTCTCGACATCATCGACACTACGGTGTAAAAAGTCAAATTGATCGCCTTGATTTTAATTTAGATTCTTTGCGAAAATGTTAAGCCAACATAAAACTATCTTTATTTATCAAGATCTACAGACCAATCAATCTCTTCATTAAACCAATTACACAATTTAGTTGAACCATTATCCATTTTCAAAGGGATTTCTCTTGCCCACATTTTAATGTCACTGATGAACATCTCTTTTTCAAGCCCTTCAAAGTTGTGTTTTTCTAACGCCCTGTTTAGAAACTCTAAAAATAGATTCCCCAAATAATACCTTTGTTCTACTTTATACATTTTTTCATATTCTTCTACTTTAACTGCAATATCAATAGCCAAACACTTATCTTTTTTTGTATATCTAATAAAAGATCTTCTCTTATAAGATTCTGGTAAACAACGAAAACCTACTAGAATAGTAACATCTACATTGGCATACGTACTATGAATTTTAGGTTTTATATAGTTACGTAACTCACTTGCCAATTCTCCAACCTTTGAACCCGCCGTATCAGTTACAATGTTAAAATGCATATTATATCATCCCCTTTCAAATTTAATGGCGACATTTATTTTCTGGTGGTAAATGTCCTTTCCATTGTTCATAACCCCGTATTTTTAGATTTTCTAAATGTTTTACAGTAGCATTATTAACATTTCTAGCTCCAACTTTACAGTCACATGCTCATTTTCAGTCTCCACTAACAACCCATTTTTATAGCCAAATGTTTCTCAGGAGGCTTCAATATTACAAAGCATATCGTGTTGATACACTGTCCAACTATGTTCCCATAGAATTTTACCATGTAACAAAACAAAAGTTTCGGGGTTCTGATGATGATATATATAACTAGTGAAGTAAGTTTTTTCACAAAAAAACACATGTAAAAAAAGCGCTTTAGAGCACCTTCTTTACACATGTTTTGCAAATTTTCCAACTAGTTTTGGCATCAAATAAAAATACCTCAGCAGTTATACTTCGAATGATAAATTTTAGAGCTCATACATGTATTGTTAATTTGACTAATTGTTTCATGTCAACATCATTTAAAACAATTAGATGTAGTATATCTTTTGCTTCCTCTTTCGAAATTTAATCCCCTTACATTTACTTTTTAGTAGTGTATAGTTACTTTTCGCTTGATGACGAACAGTTTTCCTGTCACATCGTACTTCATCCGCTAATTAGAATTCCCTACACTCTAATCTTAATTCTCCTATTTAAGTTTCGCATTACCAGTCCCTGATATCGCTGTTTAATTTTTTTTGGACTTTCTAGAGGTATACAATAGATCTTCAACAACTTTTAGATTTTTTTTCAATTGTTTCGAGTAAATAAGTACATCTCCATTTACATACTCAAATCTAAATGTCCTTGTGGGTAAAATTTTTATTTTTTCTTCAAAGAAACCGTCTCTAATAATAGTATGAACAGTCGAATTATCATTATATGAATATCTGTCAACCATAAACGTTTCTTCGTCCATATCATCGTCCCTTGTGTAGAATAATATTTTTTCTATCACAAATCCTTCATCCTGAATTATTCATAGCTATTTAAAGTTTGTGGATTTTCATGAGTTTTTTTATAGTAGTCTCGTTTTTTTGTGAATCTATGCTTCAGGAAAGAAGAAATAGAAAGTAAATGGAAAGAAATTCGTTTTTTGGGCAGACTCCTCCCTTGGTGCGATGTCGATTTTTTAAAAAAGGTTATTTGATTTCTAATTGTTGCACCCGGGTCAGTACGTCCCAAAAGAAGTGTGCATACACGAAGCTAGAAGACAATTTAAAGTACATTGAGCGTCCAGATTTCACTAGTTTACTTGCCACTTTAATGAGGCGCGTGCGAATTGTTTGGATTTGAATACCCTTGTAGCGATTTGGGAAACTCAGTGTACGGAGCCAGTTTGTAAAATTATAGGTAAGCAGACTTAACATCATGCGTGCTTCGTTAACAACGAAATCATGACTTTTCATCTGATCGAAACCAAAACCGTTCTTCGCTTCTTTAATGAAATTTTCCATCGTACCTCGTTGTTGATAAGATTCGACAATGGCTTGTGGCGAGAAAGTTTTACTCAGATTCGTCACAAAAAAAGCATGAGAAAAGAACAGTTCACCAGCTGGGCGAATCGATTGAATAACGATTCTTCGTGGTGTGGCCCAAGAAGACGCTTGATAAATAGATTCATCGATATAGCGCTCGGTCACGGATACATCACGAATTTCATGTGTAGGGTGCAGTTCTTCAGCGAGCGCCTTTAGTTGAGCATTGGTCTTTAAACGAATGATGCAGTAAACGGATTCCTTTTCACATAGTTCGTAAAGATCTGGTACCGCAAAGCCGCTGTCCCCACGTACAAGCGCAGAGGTTTCCGGAAAGGTTTCGTTATAGTGCTCAAGCATGGGACGTAAAAAATCTACGACACCATTTGATGTATACACATGACCAGGGCGTAATTGGGCTTTCAAAAAATCACCTGTCAGCCCATCAAAGGCTAGAAGTGGATGAAAACCAACTATTCGATAATGACCATTGTAAGCAGATTTTTCTTGATTCCCGAATGTATCTGCATATGTAGAATCTAAATCCAAAATCAGTGCCTTCGATTGTCGAGCATAATGAACACGATCGAGTAGTTCTTGATTCGCCGCCTGGAGTTGATCGAGTGCTTGTGAATCAAACCGTTTAAAAAAGCGCGATAATGATGGTTGAGAAGCGAGTGCTGGCGTACCAAGCACTTGCGTAAATACCGGGTCATGTGTCAACTGGTCCGCTGCATCGTCTTCGTGATAACCAGCGACCAATTGGTAGATTTTTTGGCGAAGCAACTGCTCATTTTGGTGAATGCAATACGTGCGTTCATCTTTCAGCTGTAAATGTTTGGCAATGGTTTGAGAGAAACCGATTTTTTCGTCAAATTCACGAAAGACAAGATGGCCAGTATCCGAAGAAAGCTCACCTCCATCATTAGATAATTTGATAGAACGTTTGAAATGTAAGGGAATTTGCGATAAAGTAGTCATCATAAGAATCCTTTCTTGGTGTTTGTTTAGTCGCAATAACCTTAACAGAAATGGATTCTTTTTTCATCTTTTAAGTGAAAAAGAGAATCCCAGTGAAAAGCCGACAAGTCAGCTTTTCACTGGGATTCTGTGTTGGTTGGTGAATAATCTAGGTTCATATATTATACAATAAACTTGACTTAAAACCATTTCGTCATCATCGTTATTTAGAAATCTAAGACAAATTTTCTTTTCAACTTCATTTATAATGAAAGAACTTCCCCAGCCCTTATTTTCAGCATGATAAGAAAAATACAGTTCATTGTTTTTTAGCCTATTCACAATAATTCCTTCCTTACATTTCGGCTCATTTTTATATATTTTCGGCTTTGGTAATTGATTTAATTCATATTGATATGGATATAATTCGAGATATGAATTGCTCCAAAGAACTGTTTCATTTCCTATATCTTCAACTTTATTAAGTAACACTTTATATAAGGATTCGTATTCTTCGAAAATTCTTACAATCATCTCGTAATCTTTTTCTATCATCTTGTACACTTCCCTAATTTTTTAGTTGTTATTGTTTCCCATGTCCTTCCTTTGTACAGTTCTTTCTTTATCTTGTTCAGTTCCTTTTTAAACTCTTTTTTATTCTTTCCATCCAACCTATTAAAAATTTCCTCTTTGTATTTTTTAGCTTTACGCCACATGCTCATTTTCAGTCTCAATTAACGAACCATTTTTGTCATAGCTAAAAGTTTCCCAAGTGTCATCAAAATAATCAGTTCGAATGACATGTCCTAGACCATCGTGCTGATACGTTGTCCAACGATCACCAGGTAGTTGAATTCTCTGAACCAATCCTGCCAGACTTCGTTCATACTCAGTTGGCATCTAACATTCCCATCAAATTTTGTATATTGAATCCCAAAAATGGAGCGTTTTATTGCACATGTCAGGCACATTAAAAAGCCCCTCTATTACAACGGACAAAAAGGGCACATACAACAAAATTATTAGCTTAAAAATATCATGTAGCCGTTTCATGCTACAGAAGCATATTAATATGCTTCATTATTTATGTTTTGACGCATAACCAAACAATCTCTAACATCTAGCAAAACATAGTTCGTATTTGTGGTACTACATGATTCCAATGATATTCATTGATTACATTCTAGATTTTCACGTAGCTGTTCCTACCTCTTTGAACTTCAATCCATTAATTCTGTTTTTTTCAATAAAATCTTTGAAGTTTTGTGTACAAAAATATTTCGAAGTAATTTTAGAGTCTCTAAATAAAGTTTCATTTTCTATTTTTTCTAAATTAAATCTGATGTTTTCGCTCGTAACATTGCAAGAGATTCTTGCATATCTAAACCATCAAAATTAATTGCTGTCACCACATTCGTTACGTAGTGACTCTTAGACAATTAATTATTAATTAAAAATAAAATTATTGACGTATCTTTTTATCTCCTCAAACTCTCCTTGTAACAATATTTCTTTCTTATTTCTAATAACCATTACATTAGAATTTAATATTGAAATATGAATATATTCATTCTTGTAATTTTCAACTTCAATAAAAGAAGATGAATCTGTACACCCTTGTAAATTATTGAGTTCATGTAAAAGAATACTCCATTTTTCTAAATATAATTTTTTACCAATTGTTTCACTTTTTGTTTTACTATTCTTATAACGAAGTTTTATTTTTGGGGAAATTTCCCGTTTCCAATTTACAGTTGAAACAATGTCTTGTCGCAATAATTTTACAATATCAGGAGATTCATCTCCACTAAACTCACAACCATATATCGGAAATACATCTATAGTTTTTTGATAAAGTTTGTCACTAAAAGTTGAAAAACTAGTATGATACTGCGAAGGTATAAATAACATTGCGTTAAACTCAGTTTCCTTGTATGCAATATTTTCTATCTTAACTATTCTATTTGTACAATCAGTATTTATGAATTTTTCAATGGACATTAAAAATTCATAAATCACTTTTACCTCCATTTCCCCTCTTATTGAGACTTTTATTATATATCCTTCTAACAATGAGAAATTTAAATAATGTGAAAAAATAAAAGCAGGCGTTTTGTTAGAATAGAAATACCAATCTTCCATACCTTTGATATTACTTATTTCACAATATTCCCGTAGGTCATCTAATAACATTTCAATCATCTCCTGTCACATTTTGTTAAATTTTTCTTTCTACTTCTTTTATTATTTGAGTAATTCGGACCTGTATCTTGTCTATATGTTTTACCACTTGCAGCACCTTCGCTACTATTTACACTGCGTGGTTTTACTGTTAAATTTTTTATATTATTGTACCAATCAAATCGTTCTTTTCTACTCATATCAAACCCTTTAGTATTCCAATGATCTACTACCATCTCTATATGTTCGATAGTTACTTGATCCTTAGGTATAATACTACCCGTCTCAGGATCAATTATATTTCCATGAGCATCAGTATGATTATCATATACCTTATCACGTATACACTTACGATTAGTTTTTGGATATTCTGTTTTTCTGATTTTTCTTAAGCGGTAAATTGCAATATCAAGTTAGACACTTTTTTAAATACATCTCATGTCCGTATATTTTCTGTTCCTTTTCACCTTCATGTTTATTGTCTGTCGGTCTGCCAATTGGTTAAAACAGGGTTCTGGCGTAACGGAAAGGGCTTGCCCCTTGAAGTGGAGCCAGGTTCCTGTTAAATTGGCGGAAAGACCGATAGACAATAAACTCCCATTAACCCTAGGGTAAGAGTTGGTTGATTCACGTCTTCTTACGCTGATTCTCTTAATCTCTTTAATTCTTCCTCAAACATCTCATGCGGTGTTTTGAATCCATGTATTCGTCGTGGCAAGTGGTTCATTTTATCTTCTACAGATTGGATGTAAGATCTACTATAGTCCTCTATGGACGTTCCTTTTGGTAACCATCTACGAATCATTCTATTGTGGTTTTCATTTGTTCCTCGCTCCCATGATGAGTAGGGGTGTGTGAAGTAAATCCCCATCAACTCTTGGCATTTTTCTGCAAGGTCTGAAAACTCACTCCCGTTATCTGCTGTAATGGATTTGAATAGTTTAGGTGCTAACTGACGCGTTTTCCGTTCGATCAGTGTTAATAAAACATCATCTTCTTTGTCTTTTCTACCGATCACCCCCAAAATTCTTTAGAATGGTTTCAATCGCATAGTTCACAGAATCCGCATCCTTACCGTCCATTTTGAAAACAAACTCTCTTTATCATTTATTTCTCTAATTTTGGTTAAACCAAAGTTCCGAACTTTTACCCCAATTAAAAGTTTTTTTATTTTATATCTAATTTTAAATGAAAAGGTGGCGCCTTTATACTTAAAAAATCACGATTTATAATCGTCGTCATATATATTCCTTAGTTTAAGGGAGAATTGTATCAGTGCAAACTCACAGTTACAAAAAAAAAGAAAGAGCAGCAATATCATCCAGTATTCAAAGGATTTATGCTACTCTCCCAAAGCAAGTATATGGTCACGACCCTAGCCACCAGCTGTTATTTGTTTTCTTCTTATGTTCGACCTTAATTATTCATAATTCTAGTTATTGAATTAAAACTACTTAATTGTGTAAAACTTGAATACTAAATAAATTTGAATTTATTTAAATGATCATCAGTTATATCATAATGTTTTTTTAATGTTATATTAGCCTTTTCAATGCCTGGTTTTTCAATAATACCTTTCAATAATCCATCCTTAATTGTCGTATTACCTGTGATCATCAATGTTTTAAGATTTGGAAGTTCGTTTAGAAATGATACCGATTCAATCTCACCGCAATCTGCTAGATAAATTTCCTCTATTTCTTTTAAGCCTGATATAATTTCCCAATCAATTATTTTTTTACAATTTACGATACTAAGACCCTTTAGATTAGTTTTATCTAAATCTTTTATTGTAGTTAAATTACTATTGTAGGAAATACCAAGAAAGTCTATTTTTCGCAATTGAGATATAAACTCTAGATTCTCTAACTTGAATTGGTTAAGATTAAGTCTTTTTATATTTTTTAATTTCGATAAATCATTATGATGTTTTTCTTTATAATTATGAAGAGTAAGGTACTCTAGTCCCAAATTATCAAAAATCAAATTACAAGTCTTTTTATCGTAATTTATTTCTGCACACCATAGCCTTTCAAAATTATTAAACGGAATTACATTGTCACATAAATTTAATACTTGGAAATATTCAAGCTCTCTAAACTTTGAAAGAGTATCAACAGAAGTATAAAGATGCCTATTTAGTGCAATTGCCTTTACTCCACACAATGAACTCAACTTACTCAAGTCTAATATTTCATCTTGACCGAATAAAGAAAGTCCATTAATAGAATACATCTCCATGTCTTCTTTCTGAAATGATTCTTTGCCATCTAAACTGTACTTGTAGTATTTATAAAGGCGGTCATAACATTTCCTTTCATAAATATTCAAAAAGATCTGTTCTTCAGTTAACATAATTTCTCCTTTTTATTATTAATATTTTATGGACATTTTATTTTCTTACTTTCAAGAGAATTCCCTGGACTTGCGATTTTATTTGCTAAAGGTTCATCACCAAATTTTTTAATCAAATTATTTTCGAGTATAAAATGATCGCTTGACGATCCACCAAGATTGACTATTACGCCTACTGTTTCCATAAACCTTGCTTCTAACTTAGAGCTTCTCATGTGATCTGTTAATCTTTTGTACAAATCATTTGCTTTACCTACATACCATTTTTCTTGCCCGTCTCTTTGATCAATTGTTCGATAAAAATATGCCCCTCCTTCATGTAAATCAGGTCCCAAAAACTCACGCAAATAATCTCTCATCCATTTTTCGGTAGGTTTTAAACCAAAAGGATCGACACTTATTAATGAATTTCTTACATATCCATATAAAGTTGGATTCTTACCTTCAAGACCAATCGGATCCTGTTGAGTATACATTCCCTCCACAGGTGAATAGTAACGGAATCTGTTGTAATATAATCCTGTTTCCTCATCTGAATACTGCCCCTGATACCTAAACGGAATGAAATCCTGCTCATCAGTGAATTCTATCACTCGCCCATAAATATCAAGCTCAGCTGACCAAACCTTCTTACCTTTTTCATCATAGGCTGCAACAGGCGTTCCTAGATAGTCACTAATAATACTGTAGTTACCTTCACTCGTAATTTTAGCTGAAGGTACGAACCCATCATTAAACACCCATGTGACTAGATTATCTGGTATTTCAGATTTATTCTGTGAAGAATACTCATCTAGATTTTCAAATTTATCTAAGTTATTCTGCAAGAAATACTCATGTAGGATAGTATTCCCATCCCATACGAATTTCATTGTTTTTTCGTCAGAACACTTCTCTATTCGTCTACCTAGCGAGTCATACTTGAAAGTAACTTCTGTGTTGTCTGGCTTGATGACCTTCGACATCATGCCATTTCCATAGTACTCGTACTTCCACGTATCACCGTTCTTCTCAAGTTTTTGAATTAGATTCCCTTCATCATCATAAGAGAATGTTGACTCTTTCGTTTCAAGCAATCTACTTCCGGCACCATAGACACGATCCGTCTTTTCTTTTGTTTCATACAAGTTCCCGACATCATCGACACTGCGGTGTAAGAAATCAAATTGACCACCTTGATTGGACCAGACGAGGTTACTGAATTCATCGTAGCCATAGGTAACTTTTACACCCGTTAACTCGTTTACCACGCTTCGTAATCGATTATTGGCGTCCCAATTATATACTCTTCTTCGTGTATCGCGGTTTTGACTGCTTATTCGATGGTGTGTTGGTCTACCTGCTACATCATACTGCCACTTGCTGATGACATCTCCGGGTAAGATTCTTTCAATCTCTTGACCAAGTTCATTGTACTGCATCGTTGCTGTCCAATTTTCTTGCTCTAAGCGAGAAGCAGTGATTTGTGAAACATTGCCCATTTCATTACGAGCGACATCGATTTTTGCACCTAAGCTACTTGTAATCTGTGAACGGCTGCCTAATTCATCATAGCTACTCGCAATCCAATGGTCATTTTGCCATTCCTTGATTACTTGTCCAGTTGGGTCTCGCTCTAGCTTTACGGTCACATGCTCATTTTCAGTCTCAATTAACGAACCATTTTTGTCATAGCCAAACGTTTCCCAGGTGTCATCATAATAATCAGCTCGAATGACATTCCCTAAATTATCATGTTGATATGCTGTCCAACGATCACCAGGACGTTGAATTCTCTGAACTAATCCAGCTAGACTTCGCTCATACGTTCTTTCCATATCATCAAAGTCAATATCCTTGATGATATTCCCTTTCGCATCACGTTCAAACTGATACGCTTCGCCTTTTTCATTTATGACAGCGGTTAACTGCTCCTCTGTATCATAGGTGAATTTGACTTTCTTTCCACCTTGTTCTCGAGACACCAAGCTGCCAAGAATGGTGTAATCAAAGGCTACTTGCGTATGGTTGTCTTTCGCAAAAACGACCTCATCATAGGCATTGTACTTTAATTGAACATCGTTATCATCTGAAAGATTTGCCCGTATTAGGCGATTCAAGCTATCATAACGGTATTTCTCTGTGGCCCCTAGTGGATTGGTCGTTGTTGTGCAGTTACCACGACGGTCATACGCCCATGTCGAACTCGTCCCGTCTGGCAATGTCACTTGACTCAAGTTCAGGTCAGCATCATAAGCTAAGCTTACCATATGGCCTTGCGCATTTGTCACCGATTCAATTAAACGGTGCTCATTATAGGAAAATTCAGTCTTTGTGCCATCTTCTAAAATATTTGCCTGTAATGTCCCATCTTCATTATAAATCCATTGACGACTTCCGCCCTCTGCATTTACAACTCGAATCATCCTATCTTTCTCATCATACTGAGAGGATACGGTACTGCCATCTGCAAGAGTAATCGTCACTGGATTTGCCCACTCATCATAGCTATATGCCGTCACACGACCATCTTCATCTACTTCTTGCAGTAATTCAAAGTCCTCATTATATTCATAGCTGACTTCACTACCATCTGGATGAACAATTTTCGTACAGAGATTATCTTCGTTAAAATAATAATAACTCTTATGACCTAAACTATTCGTTATCTCATTATAGCCCTCGTGATACGAAAGCTCACCTGCAAGGACATTGCCATCTCCCCATGTCTTGATTACTCGTGCACCTGTAGTTGGACCATCATAGCGCCAGTAGAAGCTATTTTTATTGCGATCTATTTTTTGCATCATTAAATGTTTAACATATTTGATATGCGTACTTTGCCCTAATGCATCTTGGATTTCGATTAAATCTTGATCATCATTGTAAACATAGCGTACTAAGACTTCACGACTCGTTTGATGACGTAAGGCGACTTCTGTCATTCTGCCTACCTCATTAGTAGTAACCTCGAGCACTCTACCAACACTGTCGGTTACTTGAGATAGGAACCCTTTAAGGTTATACGCAAATTGAATATGATGGTCTTGTTCATTTCTTACTTCTTTTAATCGGTAAGTTGTTTCTGTTATTTGTTCAAATACATATATCAATCGTGTATCATGCTCAAACAAATGATACTCCTCACCTGTATTTGTTAAGGTCATTCTTTCTCGCTTGTTAAAATACGGCAAGTTTATTGGTAAAATTGGAAATCCAACTGCACGACCATCCGTCACAACAATCCCAATCAGGTCTTCTTCTTCAAAAATCTCTAAGGCTAAATCGTATGTAAAATGCATACCATGACCTGTTAAGCCAATGCGGCTACTATCACTGTACCAAGCTCGTTCCCATGAAAGGGGGATAGGTCCAGGTAGTTCAAAGTCGACGCCTTCATAAATCATACGCCCTGTGATTAAATCAACAGGCTCAAATCCTCTTTTACAGAATTTTTTACTTAACCCTTGTGTACAATTAAATTTCTTTAATACCCCATGATTAAATTTCGTTAGCCCAGTCTTGGCCATGGCCTTCATACCGTCTACTGCCTTCGACGCAGCGAGCAATTCATCCATCGATGAAATGACTTTATCTGCTGCCGTCTTCACGCTCTTAGATCCTTTATTGGCTAGTGCCGCTACTGTATCTAGCGTTTTAGATACTTTCGAATAAGCTGCTTTCATCCCTTTTATTGCTTTGGATGCATCAACTGCTTTATCCGCAGCTTTTGCGGCTGTCACTGCTGCATCTGCAGCTTTTGCCGCTTTACCGGCTTTATAGGCTGTTTTTGCTGCATCACCAACTACTGGGACTGCACCTACTATGTTCATGGCTGCTCCCATGTAGTCTCCTCTTGCCAAGCTAATTCCGGCATTCGCTATATCTGCAAATGTACCTATGACAGGAATAAATCCAGCGACATCTAGTGCTACACTTACGCCATCTAATAATTTACTAAAGAAGCCTTTTTTCTCTTTCTTCTCTTCTTGCTTTTTCGGGAAAATTACGTCAACTTTCGACGTGGCTTCGATTGCTTCTGCATTTAACTTCGGTGGTTGGCTTTTCTTCTCTGTACCTTCTTGATCAATGAGCGTACTGATTAACTGGGTGTCAGTCGCAAGGATCACGTGGCTTTTCTCCTGCGCTGATATAGCAATCCATTCTTCCGCCTTCACGGAGAGCTCTTTCATCCCACTAATTTCGAGTGTTTCATCTGCTGCTATCATGATGGTACTGTTACTTTGAAATGTTACGCCGTCTCCATCATCCATCTTTAAGTCCAATACCCCATCTACTGCACTAAAACTAATATCTCCAACACCTAATGTTACATCTTTCCCAGCATTGGTCGCCAAGGACTTAACGGTCGTATCCGCCATTTTCTTCGTCTGCTTTTGCCCACCCTCTGCTGTGACTGGATTAACACGCACCGAGCTGATGACGATGGCCTCTTCTTCCACTGCACTTGGAAAATGCAATTGGGCACGCGCGCCTATTTGGGGCATTAAATACATAACACTATTGGCATCTGCTGAATAAGCAAACCAATGTGCTTTTTCTTTATCTTGGTTTTTATCTATATCTAAATGAATTTTAACGGTGTTTTGCGTGACATCAATGATCTTTCCTGTAAAGGCTGCACCAATGAGATCTAAATTACGTACTAATCGCTGACGAATACTTTTCTCTGGTTGGCCAGTATATTGAAACTTCAACACACCTTTATCAAGATAGATTTCCCGAGCCGTTATAACATAGGATCTTCCCTTTAATTGCACCAACGTACCTAAGTCATGGGCTTCCGTGCTTTCAAACTCACAGAAGGTATAATCGGCTTCACTCACATCCGTACCATCATTTTCAGTAATCAAACGATACGAATCTACATCCATACGTAATACAGAAGGCAGATGATCGATAGTTACGCTTTTTCTACTTTGAGGTGTACCAAGCCAAAATCGAGCACCCTTTCCTTTTAAATCAGGAAAAACAACCGCATGCAAACGGGAGGCCATTCTTTTAATAAATTCCCAGTCTGTTTCTAAGTATTGAATCGAAATTTGACCAATGGCCTGACCGTTAGAAGCTCGGTCGATATAATCCCCTTGAGGATAGGCTCCCACGATGTTATTGATTAACTGCACATACGTCATATTCGCATCTTGAAAAGAACGTGAGCGCTTCTCAATATCCATATTTGCTGTAAATGATACCGCCTCAACGGAGACATAGTGCACGCCTTGTGATGCCTGCAACTCCGCATTTTCAATTCTTCCTGAGAATAATATGTCACTGTTTCGTCCAAATTTCACGACCACTTCATCTGTATGACTGACCCGCTGAATATATTTTTGCGCTTGCTCTTCAGCGATCATTCCCTTAAAGTACAGTCTCGCATGGTCATTACCCTTATGTTTGATTGTTAGTTTATCTATATGAATAAGTGGATAAGCCCATTCGAGTTTAAGATCCTCATACGTACTAACAATGTGTACTTCTTTTTCTCCAGACATTGTATTACTAACCTCCTTTCAACCGATTTTCTCTTAAAAACCTTGTATTGGTATTTCCAATTCCTCTTGCCCGTCATGAACAATATCGATTTTGCCTCCACCTGCTGAGCATTGCGTATGGCAGCGGCTTAATAACGCTTGCTTCCCCTCGACATTGACATTTTCCATCCCTTCCAACCAATCAATGGAACAGACTGGCGTGCACGGTTTTTTCAACTTTAAGCAGACACCAAAAGTTGGAATGTTATCAGGGTTTCGATCTCCTACATTCATCACGGCCTTCTCTTTGATAAATACGCCATGATCTTGCGGCAAGTTCAAATAATTTAGATGGCTACCATGCTCACAGGCAATGATTGCCCCATGTACTACATAACTAAATTGCTCCTGTTCCGAACCTTCTGTCTCTAAATTTTCCACAACTTGAGCCATTAGGAATCCATCCTTTCGTATCGCTTTGACACTGTTTCAAACTACTGTTCAACAGTGTTTTGGGCTGATTTAACAGACATTGTCTATCGTCTTGCTAGTCTTACTCGCTGCAACTGAATCCCGAGAAATGGTCGTCGCAGCATACTTTCCGCCACATCTAAATTGACGATGGTGAAAGATTCCTTTTTGCCGTCGACTTGAAAAATACAATCTAGTTCCACCTTCTTAGGGTCAATCACGAGTTCCTTTATTTGTCCGTCTGGATAATAAATCGTCTCATCGGCAATACAGTTCTTCTTCACAATGTCCATAAGCCAATGCACACGCTGTGTCCCTTTCTTCACATCCGTAAAGACGATAGCTGTAAACTCTAAGTTATCCTCGTATTTCACTAACAACTCTTTTAGATCATCAGACACGATTCTTTTGGGCTTCTCTAAATAATCCAGATAGATCGCATTCTCTTTCTCTACCACTTCCCCGAATACAGACGAACAGACAAAGTTATCATCGAGGTCTGTCTTGAAAGGAATAATTGGATTTGTAATGCTTTGATCTTGCCGAACAATAAAATACTCCATCTCTTCCTCCTATACCTATCATTTCTGTCGATTTCACAGTTAATGAATCCATTGAATATCTTCTATCTGCTCTGGGCTAAATCTACATTTCTCTTGATCACGTTTAAAGAAGGTAGCTCCTTTTAAATTGGCACCTGTAAAATTAGCACCTGTGATCTGCGCAAACTCAAACCTTGCATTTTCCAAATTAGCATCTCTAAAATCAGTACCCAGGTAGCACGCAACTTCTCCATCGGAAAGCCTCAGCGTTTTTCCCTGTACATGCGTAAAATTAGCGCCTACTAAATTGGCATTTCGAAAATCAGCATCTTGAATGGCTGCATAAGAAAAATCAACATTCACTAACTTACAATCTACAAAACTAGTACCAATGCAAACACTTTGTTTCAATGAAGCACCTTCTAAGTCACTCCCATTGAAATTTGCATAGGAAAAGTCCATTTGATTGAAATGTTTTTGCTGTAATGGTAGGCTTGAGAAGTTTTCAAACGTATACGATTTGTCCGTCTCGTTTTTCTCTAACCATGAGAGCAGATTGTTTTCCTCTCGTTCCCGTTCATCATTGATTGCAACATCTTCACTAAACCCTTTATATTCACCGACACGAAATCGCAAGCACGCTGCTCGTTGAAAATTGATTGCAGGGACGCTTTCTTTTTGATAGCGAAACAAGTAGCGTACCAATTGAATGATATATTGATGAAACAGAATGACGATCTGTTGAATAATTGCTCGTACATCAGCAGATTGAATAGTGATATATGGTTTTCTTTCTCTTTCAAGCGTTTTTTGTAAATCTATCATCGCCTCACTAAGCCAGTCTGCTTCATACTGTGCCGTGCATTCTACCCAATCGTAATACCAGGTTTCTCCATATGCTTCTAGCAAATACGTACACTTATTTTCTAGTAATGATGTCCGTAGCAATGAAAAATGGATAAAGGCAACTGGCGCTAACTTTTCCTGTTTTTGCTGATCTCTAATATTCGCAAACAGCTGTTCAAGTGCGTTTATGATTGGTTGTAGCAAAACTTCCTTCTCTTGGCGAAACTGTCGATCAACCTTCTCTTGCAACCGGCTGACATGAACTGACACGCATTCATCCATAAAATGCTGTAATGCTTCTTCTCGTTTCATGCATCCACATCCTCACTAATTTGCTCGTACTTCCGTTCCTTTAATCTCCATTTTGTCTTCCATCTTGATTGAATTTTCTTTACAAGTCATCTCAATTTTTTCATTGGCATTAATCATAATTTGCTTCGCATTGATGGCGACTTTCTCTGTTGCTTGTAAAGTAATATTTTTATCACTTATGATCGAAATTCCATTATCATCCATTAATGAAATCATTAATCCTCCACCAGATATGACAATCCGATCAGGTGCAAGTAGAATTTGTTTACCATGCTTCGTTCTGAGTGTTTTGACATCTGGATCAGCCATCCGTGCTGGATCTTGGCGACTATCCTCTGGTGGTGCAGGTCTTGCCCCACCGCCGCCACCGCCACTAGCACTGCCACTTCCACCGCCTCCTGGACTAGGCGGATTCGTCGCTGCTAACATCGAACCAGATTGTGGTGGTGCTTTTGAGACGGAACTAATCGCAATCCCTTCACTCTCACGATTGCCTGGGAAGTAGATTCTCACATTGTCAGATAGCTCCGGCATGAAGTACCATCCTGTATTATCTTCTGATGCATAGATTGTTGAATATGGAAACCAATAAGCCGTATCCTTTTCTTGACCCTCATCGAAATCGACGTGAATTCGAATTTTGTCCCCCGCAACATCAATTACTTTTCCTTGAATAGAAGCACCAATAATGGCTTGATTGTAAGTAGTGTGAACACTGAAACCGTTCTGAGGTGTTAACGTATAGATATGCTTGAATAAACCATCTTTTAGCGTCGAGAAGATTTTATAGACATACAATGTTTTTGATTGGAAAGTAACTTCATTACCTATTTTGTATGGTTGAAGCGATTCTACTTCATAGTACATGTAGTCACTATCGGTAATACTGTCGAGATGATTTTTACTGGAGACAAGGAAGTTACCGATCGCTTTTTTTACTCGATAATTGATGGCCTCCATTTCCGGCGTACCCCCAGCTTGAAACGGGACACCGAAGTAAAACTTTGCGGCTGAATGTACCGTGTCTGGCACTAAGCCCGTATGAAATCGCGATGCCATTCGTTTAAGAAACTCCCAATCTGTCTCTATATATTGCATTGTGAAGTTACCAAGATTAGCCCCATTCGTAACACAATCCATGAAATCTGCACCGTTTTGATCGGCAATACATACATCTATTAATTCACTATATGGCATACTTGCATTTTGATAGGTTTGGTTTTTCTTTTTAACATCTAGCACATACGTATGCGAAACCGCCTTAACCTCTAAATAATAGGTGCCCAACACCGATTTCACTTGTACATCTAACGCCAGTCCATTAAAAATAGGCATAGCTTGTCCATCACTAGTGATTTGCAATACTTCAATAGCCGTTTCTGCATCTGTCATATAGACATAGGAATCTTCGAGTTCATCCGGGATCACGCCTGTTAAATGCAATGTAGCATGCTCATTCATCTGTTGTGTGATTTCGATTTGATTGACGCGAATATTATAGGGCATCACAATGATATCTTTATACGTTAAGGCTGTTTCTTTTGTCATCCAACAACACCTTCTTCATCTAATAATTTATTTTCGATCAAGATAGTTTCCATCATGCCGTAAGCAATGGGTTTCCAAATGTTCATTTCTTTTTTCAAACAATTAATCGAACCCATCGTCACATTCTTGCCTACTATAAACAAAAACATTAAATTATAAATCTTGTTATCTAGTGCTGGCGTGATGAAATCGAAGTAACCAATTTGTGCACCGTTCACATCATTCATGCCGATATCCAACATTTTTGCAGTTGGCTGCGTTTTTTGAAGGATAGTCATCATGGCCTCTGTGAAGTCTTCTAATTCCTCTTCCTTAATCTGTTGTTCCATCATTTTCATCGTGACGTTGATTGATGTACTTTCACTTGTATAGATATACTCGGGTCTACGGCTTGATGGATATTTAATATCCATTAATTCCTGTTCCATCACTTCGAATGTTGCAGGAATGCACATTTTGATTTGATTCTCATAAAAACCAAGTTCTGTAAACTCAATTGTTTCATCCTCGATCTTTAGCTGACCTTCTTTAATCGCTTTAACAATGTCCGTATGTAATAATTGGTTTTCGATGTTCTCCATCCGTTTCTTCTGCCTTGCATGCTTCGTCATCTCGATAACTTCTTCATCCATGAAATTCATTGTGTTCTCTCCTTTGTGGTCGATTCTTTTTTCTCTATCTCAAAGCCTTGTATTTTTTGCTTTCCTATTAAATACACCGATCATTTATCTCAGCAATCCATAGATGCTATTTGTTATTAATTTTATTTTTTTCAGTAATATCCCAGTATTAATTACATATATGGAATACGAACCATTAAATGGCTATTTTTCATTAAATATGCTAATAAACCAAAGATAAAAAGTCAACATCCATACGAACTATTATTCTGAATAAACAAAAAAATAATACTGAAGGTCGGGAAAATTTGAATTTTAGTAGTTAGATATACAGTGTGAGAGAAGGATAAAGTGATACTTTAAGCAGTGGGTAGAAGAAATGTAACTGTGTCGTACTGCGAATTTATTCATGGCGGAGAGAATAATTATAAGTTGATATGATGGTAAAGGTAAGCTCGCATTAATGAGAATAATATCCTAATGATACGTTTTTAATGAATAAAAATATGAGATCAAAGGGCTTATTAAATCCGTGGGCTTTTTCACAAACAAAGAAGAGATCAGGTACTTTAAATTAAGCAACAAAAAAGAGGGGTTCTTTGCCCCTCTTTGCTATCTACGGTCCATCTCAATGCCTGTGCCAACAAATGTTGGAATAAAGAATATAGTTGACATCTCTCTGGGAAATTAACTCGGCAATTCAATAAAATTTTGAGCAAATTGATAGATTAAATGAGCAGGTACAGCCAGATTAAGATTCTGACCATCATTAAAGCCTGCTGTAATCAAACCTACCAATCTCCCATGCATATCCAATAAAGCGCCACCAGAACTTCCGTTTGAAATAGCCGCTGTAAATTGAATCATAGACATAGTTCGAATATCCCGGAAACCAGAAACAATACCATCAGAAACAGAATTAAATAATCCTAGAGGACTGCCAATAGCAACGACCTTCTGTCCTCGAACTAATTGACCTTCCACTTTAACTGGTAAAGCTTTACTTATTCTATTCACTTTAAGAATAGCCAAATCATGTATATCATGATATTTTACAAATTGATGTGTAATATGTTCGTTCGTATCGTTTTCATATAGTACAGAATAATATTCACCACCACTCACAACATGCAAGTTTGTTAAAATATACCCATCTTGATGAAGAACGACACCAGAACCATAGCACAACACCTCGTGATCCTCTCCGAACGTTTTAATCATTACAACAGATGTGGCTAAAGAAGCTAATTGCTCATAGCTACACTCTCCTGTAGTCTTATTCTGAACAGGAAGAATCATTGTTTGTTGCGGTGTTATACTCTTCTTAGGCAGAGATTTAGGTATTACTAATTCCCTTTCGTAGACATCACGACACTTAAATAAAGTAGATGACGCTGCTATGCTTGGAGGCAAATTTGGAATGTCTTCTTTAGGATTCATATAACAGATATCACAACCAAGTGTCGATAAGAAATATAAGAATAATAATTCATGCTGAGTAATGTTACCAATAAAAACAATTTTCTGCACCGTTTGGTTATCTTCAGAAAAAATTTGTGGCAAATAATAATCCATCCAGTATAAAAATTTCACTGCAAAATTTTTTAATAAAGTGGCATTGGAATTTGGGTGATTTTCTTTATAGATATGGATGATTTCTTGAAAGCTAAGTTTTTTTGTCCATTCAAGTTGATCATTCTTTAATCTACTGCATAAAGTTGTCTTGTAAAGTAATGGAGGGTTGTTAACAACGGCTTGCCAATTTTCCCAAAGCTCCGCAAATCGATCTATATCTTTATTATTGGTAATGGCCTCCAGTTTATGTAATCGTAAATAAAGCACACTTTGCTTTTTAGCAAAAAAATACTCATCCATTTTTAAAATATTTTCCTTATAAAGATCTACAGAATCAGGTATACCGATATATCGTAGAAAAACAACTTCCTTCGTAAGGGAGCTATTGGATTGAATGTTTTGCATAAACTCCTGAAGAGGATTGTCCGGTTTTTTATATTTTATTTTTAAAGGTCTAGTTGTCACAATCATATCCTTCCATCTCCTTTAAGCACGTATATTTATATATTTGGCACTTATATACAATTCGCTCATATTCCTCTAAATCCTTTATTAAATTAAAAAGTACGAATTCATTTCAACTCATTTTAAAAAAAGAAGTCAACACCCCAAGAGTAGTTAACTTCTAAACGTTTAGCTATTTTTTTAAGTATTCATTTCCCATCAACATTCTTTTCCAAAATTATCAAGCAATGCACGCACTTCATCTGTTGATTTCGTGTTCATCAATTGGTTTCTTAATTCACCAGCTCCACGGAATCCTTTGACATAAATTTTGAAAAAGCGATGAAGCCCTGTAATTGAACGTGGTAGTGCTTCCGCATATTGATCTTGAAGATCAAGCTGCAGTCTTAAAAGATCAAGGTACTCTTTACTGCTATGCTCTTTTGGCTCTTTTTCAAAAGCAAAAGGATTTTTAAAAATACCTCGCCCGATCATCACGCCATCAATACCATATTGTTCAGCAAGCTGCTCCCCAGTTTGACGGTCAGGAATGTCTCCATTGATTGTTAGTAGCGTATTTGGTGCGATTCGGTCACGTAATTTTTTGATTTCAGGAATTAGCTCCCAATGCGCATCTACTTGGCTCATTTCCTTTCTTGTACGCAAATGAATAGATAGGTTCGCAATATCCTGTTTTAAAATATGCGTGAGCCACTCTTCCCACTCATTGACATCGTTATAGCCAAGTCGTGTTTTCACGCTGACAGGTAGTCCGCCCGCTTTTGCTGCTTGAATAAGCTCTGCCGCAACGTCTGGACGCAAAATAAGGCCACTACCTTTCCCTCTTGATGCCACATTCGGTACAGGGCAGCCCATATTTATATCGATACCTTTAAACCCTAGCTCTGCCATGCCAATACTCATTTGACGGAAATACTCGGGATTATCCCCCCAAATATGAGCCACCATTGGCTGTTCATCTTCTGTAAAAATCAAACGGCCACGCACACTTTTCATGCCCTCTGGATGACAATAGCTATCCGAGTTTGTAAACTCTGTGAAAAATACGTCCGGTCGACCAGCTTCACTTACGACGTGACGAAAAACAACATCTGTCACATCTTCCATTGGTGCAAGTACAAAAAATGGTCGCGGTAAATCACGCCAAAAATTATCTATCATTTCAAACTCAAATCCTCTCACTATGGATACAACTTCAAACTCTGGTCAAAAAATATGAAGCCAAATGTTCCACTTCTTTTACACTTATATCATGCTCAATAACTTATTATCAAACACAAGTACATTTGGCATTTATAATTTGTGAAAATCAACAATGTTTATTTTAACGAAAATCGGTCCTGAATGGTATTTTTAATCCGCTAAAAGAAGTTAAACAAAAAAGCAGATGGTATAGATTTCTTCTATATCAGCTGCTTTTCTATTATACCAACTCCACCACGCTATCGCTTCACAATGTGGTGAGACTAGCCAGTACAGTAAAAGTAGACGGCCAATTAGAGGTGCAATATCGCATTTCTAAACCGTCTGCTTTTAATTTCAACGAATATTAAGTTAGCTATTCCAAAGACACACCCCAATAAAAGCTATGTACGCTTAAATTAGGTTTATTTAGCTAGTTCAAGTTACTTAGCTTCAGCGATCCTATTTTCGGCACTACCATTCTAGCTTTCTACACGATGATTTAATGAAGAAAGTATTTTTTCTGCATCATTTTTGAAATCTATAAGATGCTCTGCTTCTTGAACTAGTTTTTGCATTGTATTTAATTCATCATCACTAATGCCAACTAACTCTTCAAACATTTCTACTGATTCTCGTGAAATGAAAGAAATATCCTTCATTGCCTCCATAATTTGCAGAGAGCTTGAAGATAGTTCTTCTGTGCTTGCAGATGATTCCGCATTATTTTCAGCAATAATTTTTGTAGTATCTACAATTTTTTCGAACATATTTCCAATTTCTAATATTTTCGTATTTGTTTGTTCAAACTCTTCTGTTCCTTGCTTCATTGATGTGACAACTTTGTTCGTCTCTTCTTGAATATTTTTTACAATATTCGAAACTTCATTAGCTGACTGACGTGATTGTTCAGCTAATTTACGAACCTCATCAGCAACGACAGCAAACCCTTTACCGTGTTCTCCTGCACGAGCTGCTTCGATAGCTGCGTTCAATGCTAATAAATTTATTTGCTCTGAAATCCCCGTAATTACTTTAACAATGTTACCAATTTCGTACGATTTGTCTCCAAGTATATTGATTGCATCAAATGTCGTATTAATCGTTTGATTAAATTGCTCCATTTTCACCATCGAATCTTTTAACTTTTCATTACCTTCTTGCGTCAATTCTAACGTCGTATTCGATTGTTCTGAAATTTGGTTAGATCTTATAGATAGTTCTTCAATAGCCACTGTGATGTCTTCGATAGAAGTAGAACTCTCTTCAGTAGCGACTAATTGCTTTTTTAATCCCTTACCGACTTCATCGATTGCGGCCCTTACAGTATCGGCCTTCTCAGTTGCGTATTCTCCATGCTCTAAAAGATTTCCACTTTTTTCATTCACATTATTTGCGAATTTATTAAATTGTTCACTTACTCGACCTGCTGATAATTCATCCATTCCATTTAGTACCTCTTTATTTATATGGGAATGACCTTTAAGTGAAAAATATCGGTAAGCAAAAAACAAAGATGTACATAATAAAACTACAATAATCCCTAGCATAATAGCTTCCATGAAAAAAATTCTCCTATTCTACTAACGTATTAGTGATGAAATTTTATAGTTCTTTTACAATGATGTAAATTCCATCTGCTACAGTCGATGGAATACTGTTTAGATTTTCATTGCTTTCATATTTATGAACAATAAAGTCCCCTTCTACGGTTACATATTTTGTAAGACCTTGATACTTCTCCAGCAAACGCATTGACTTTGGATTTGTCGCTTCAGCTAATACTAATCTTAAGCCTTCTTCTGTTGCTTTTTTTATTAATAGATCGCCTAAACTTTGTACAATATCATGACGATTATGCTCAGCAATTACACCTAATAAAAATAAATGTAATATTTCCCCATCTTCCATATCTTTTCCAAAACGTTTTTTATAATCTTCTAGGAAACGTTCATCAATATCCTCTAATACACGCATAACAATATTCATATCGGCAAACGTGCCTTCAAAAATATCCCCTTCGATAATTTCAAGGACATTCGTATCTCCAACTAGTGCGCCTACAACATTTTGCTCTTTATCTAGTGCAACAGCACAGTAACCTTGATGAACATTTGCTTCAATATATTCCTTCGTAAATTGATAGAAATCTTCGTAAGGTAGTTTTAAGGCGTGCCCAATAATCGGTTCTTGCACCCATTTGCCAGCAACCTCTACCCCAGTAAATGTTTTTGCTAAACATTCTGCTGTCATTTTAATTAAATCCGGTTGGTCCTTTGTAAGTATTTCATAAGTATATAATTCTTGAATTGTTTGCATCGTAAATTCCTCTTTCAAAATGTGATTATAGTTAATTAAAGACTAACGCATTGGTAATTGTGAAACATTGTCGACTACGGTTCCTGGGAAATTAACTCCCTCTAAAGCATTTCGCACTTGCACATATGCAATTTTAGAGGTTGGATTAACAATAAATATATCTTTAAAGCCTAGTGATGCATAAAACATTAATGTTTGTCCTAGATCTGTCGAAATCTTTGAAGGAAGGGGTGATTGCTGTGTTGCATCAACAACAAATGTATATGCATTTTTTTGCACTTTTGCCCCCGTCTCTTGCAAATCTTTCAAATAATCCTCTACAAGAGCTGGTTTAATAAACCCTATTATTTGGACGTGTACTTCTTTTTTTGCTTCATAAATCGCCATTTTATATTTCTCTTTATCTACGACTATCATCTCAAATCTCCTTTTTATAATTTTCATATATTGCACATCTGTCGCTACGATTGATTGGAATCAGTCCTTGATTTTTTCCACAAAAAAAACTATCCCTACACATAATTAGGATAGCCAAAAAATCACTTATCATCTTGGCAACCCGACTATCATTATCCAAGAGGATTTTAGACTCGTAGCTTTGCGTCCTTACCTTTCGATAAGTTTGCCTTTTTCAATTTTATTAACATAACGCTGACATATTACGTTTAGATTATAAATGTTTTGTCATTTTTTGTCGATAGTAGGCATTTTTCTCTAAAGAATATCGGTTGAATTAGAGAATTTTTCCGTATATTTAAAGGAATTGACAAAAAAATACTGTTGGGTAATTTTACAAAGAGGGAATCTCTAATCCTGCCCAGATTGTAGGAAAAGCAAATGGCTACATATTCTTTTACATTCATCTAATAGGAAGAAACATTATTAAATCAACTTCCATTTTTATAATTCTTTTTTCATAAATGCGTTATTTCACCGAAATGTAATGATAAAAAAAGAGTGGCATTTTAGGCTAAATCCTAAAAAACCACTCTTTTTTATAATTCTGCGTAAGCAATTTTAAACTTTTTTTAAAACTTAATGGCTTATCACCATAACGTGTGGTTGATTTCCGTTCCGACTGAGCGCTTTCCAGGGGGCGTCCAGCCTCCACTCCAATCAACCTATATGGCATACGTTTTAACAAATGTCACCCACAACTTTTAGTGATGAGTCAACTTAATTCCAATATTTCTAATTACTTGTACTCACTATGGTAGTATTCATTACTGAATCCGCTACAAGTAGTATAAAAAACGGATCGAAAGGCAACTGCAAATATTAGATACCTTCTTTTAAAATGAGTTGCGAGACACACTCTACATGCGTTGAATGCGGGAACATATCCACAGGCTGAATCTCCTGAGTTTGATAGCCTCCATCCTCCAAAATACGGAGATCACGCGCTAGTGTAGCTGGGTTACAGGACACATAAACAACACGCTTAGGACGTTGCTCTAAAATTGTCTGAAGAAGAGCCTCGTCGCAGCCTTTGCGTGGTGGATCCACTACTAGGACATCCGCTTCCTTGCCTTCCTTATACCAGCGTGGAATGACTTCTTCTGCTGGTCCGGCCTCGAAGTACGTGTTCGTAAATCCATTTAGTGCTGCGTTGCGTTTTGCATCTTCAATAGCTTGTGGGACAATTTCAACACCCATAACAGCCTTTGCTTTTTGTGCAAGGAATAATGAAATTGTGCCGATACCACAGTAAGCATCAATTACTCGTTCATCACCCTGTAAGTCAGCGTAGTCTAGTGCTTGTTTGTAAAGGACTTCTGTTTGCTCAGGGTTTACTTGATAAAATGAACGAGCTGAAATTTCAAAGCGAACATCACCAATTGTATCAATAATGACATCCTTGCCCCATAGGTTTACAATTTCATCACCGAAAATCACGTTCGTTTTGTCGCTGTTAACGTTTTGCATAATTGATGTTACATTCGGGACAAGCTTTTGGATTGTCGCAACAGCTGCTTCTTTTTGCGGGAATTTTTTCTTTTTCGTTACGAGAACAACCATGACTTCACCCGTTGCTCGTGCTTTACGAATAACTACGTGGCGCAGCATTCCCTCATGTGATAGCTCATTGTATGGTTGAATACCGATTGCCGCTAATTCCTTTTTCAAGCCTGCAAGAATAGCGTCCGCTTCTCCTGTCTGAATCAAGCAACGCTCCATATCCACAATGCTATGAGATTTCGTTTTATAGAAGCCTGCAATTGCTTGTCCTGCTTCATTTAAGGAAAAAGGAATTTGGGCTTTATTACGATATTGCCAAGGCTCTTCCATGCCTTTCACAGGTAGAACAGGCGCATCAATTTTACCAATGCGTTGCATGACATTACGCACCATATTCTCTTTCCATTTTAACTGCCCTTCATAAGACAGGTGCTGTAATTGGCAGCCGCCACATTGCTTGAAATATTCACAAGGTGCATCTACACGATCTGGTGATGGCTTGAGAATTTCTACAACTTTCGCAAAGCCGTAATTTTTTAACGTTTTTACAACATGTACTTCCGCCGTTTCATTAGGAAGTGCACCTTGGATAAATAATGGGTAGCCATCGACCTTTGCAACGCCATTGCCATCATGTGTTAAATCTTCTATATAAACTGTTAATCGTTCATTCTTTTTCACGGGTGCTGACATTCGTACATCCTCCATTTCAATCTCCTTATTGTAGCATGTTGTGGCGGATGAAAAAAGAACAAGGCTTGATCTTGTAAGGTCAATTTACTGAGTGACATGACTCTGATTGAGCGACTACAGCCTCGACCCGAACAGTTCTTCCCTCAAACTGCTTAGGTGTGCCAGAGAAGTGATCGGGTAAGCCGAGAATGTGATCAGGTATCGCCTCAAACCGCTCGGGTAGACCAAGAATGTGATCAGGTATCACCCAGAACCGCTCGGGTAAACCAAGAATGTGATCAGGTATCGCCTCAAACCGCTCGGGTACAGCAGAGAAGTGATCAGGTATCATCCCAAACTGCTCAGATTAGCCTGATCTACTCTCTCCCCTCAAACTGCTCAGGCAAGCAAAAAAATAACCAGCTCCCCTATCTGAGCACCCGAGCCGATACATATTACCCTCCCTTTACACAAGTAGAAAAAAGAGCCGCTATTCGCGACTCTTTCCTTCCTCTTTTGTTACATGGTGATCTTTTGGTGCCCACCAGAAAGCAAAAGCAATACCGATGATGACTACTAGAAATGGCGCATAAAACATGAGAAATTTCTCCATCACTCTAACCTCCTATGCGTGATTGTCTTCTTTTCCTGTTACGTAATTTTTGTTGAATAGGAATAATTTCAACAATAAGAACAGTGATGGAATAAGCAGACATAGTCCTAAGATAAATGCAATGACGAGTGCAATCGCCATTTGTGTACTTGTAAAGCTATCGTAAATCGTTAAATACGGATACAGTAAATATGGATATTGAGCGATACCATAAGCGAAGAATGCCACGGCAAATTGTGCAATCAATAGTCCCACTGCCAGGCCGTAATTTTTTCGCATCCAAACTAGCACGACAGTAATGATAAATAGTACGGCTGAAATGGCAAACATCCACCATAAATTAACCATATTATTGTAAATTTCAGTGTTGATCGATTTCATTTCATACATAATACCAAGCGCGCTCACCATTAAAGGTACCGCCCAAACAAGTGCGTATTTTCGCATTAGTTTTGTTGCTTCTACATCCTTTGCTTTATGAGCATACCATGTTAAAAACACGGCTGAAATATAGAGTACCGCTGCAATGCTCAGTACGACAATACTCCAAGCAAATGGGCTCGTATACAATGTCCAGTAATTTAGGACAGGTTGCCCGTCAACCATATCAACATAGCCGCCAGCAGCAATCGCAAAGACAACAGAAAGTGAGGCTGGAATGAGTAATCCTGCTATACCATACGTTAACGTGTACCCGATATGGCCACGTGTACCATATGATTCAAACGCATAGTAGGAGCCTCGTATGGCAAGCAGTACAAGTGAAATACTCACTGGAACAAGTAAAATTGTTCCGTAATAAAAAGCTGTTTGCGGGAAAAATCCAACAATCCCAACAAAGAAGAATACTAAAAAGACATTGGTTACTTCCCAAACAGGTGATAAATAACGCTTAATAATATTTGTTAAAATATGATTTTTCCCAACGAGTAGACTGTAGGCATTGAAGAAGCCTGCACCAAAGTCAATCGAAGCTACAATGACATAGCCAAATAGGAAAATCCACAATACTGAAATACCTAGAATCTCTAGTGTCATAAGATGTCACCGCCTTTTTCAGAATGACGATCTTCTATTTCTCGCTCAATTGGATTCTTTTTGAACATACGAACTAAAACGACAATACTTCCTATTGCCAATACAGCATACACACCAGCAAATAACAGCAGCATTAAATCCACATGGTCACTCGTTGTGGCCCCTTCTGGTGTTCGCATTAAACCATATAAGATCCAAGGCTGTCTTCCAACCTCAGCAAGCCACCAACCTGCTTCAATCGCAATAATTGAAAGTGGTCCACCTGCAACAACAATCCATCTAAACCAACGTGAATGGATAAATAGCCAACCACGTGCTTTTCCGACTACGTAAAGCAGTGAAACTAATACCATAAACATGCCAATAAACACCATGAGATCAAAGAGGTAATGAATATAAAGTGGTGGTCGATCTTCTTCAGGATATTGATCTAAGCCAATTACCTCTGCGTTTGGATTATTATGCGCTAAAATACTTAGAGCATAAGGTATTTTAATGGCATATTTTACTTCCTCACCATCTAATACACCAAATAGTATAAGCGAAGCTTTATCGTCTGTTTCAAAATGCCACTCAGCTGCAGCTAGTTTTTCTGGCTGATATTCTGCTAAGTATTTTCCTGAAAAATCTCCAATAATCGCTGCTGCAATGGAGAAAATCAGGCCAATCTTCATAAGTAAATATAATGATTTTTTATGGTACACATGCTTAGAGCCTCTAAGCATACGGTATCCTGCAATTGCCGCTAACACAAATGCCGCTGTCATATAAGCTGTAACGAGAACATGCGCTACCTTTGTCGGCATTGCTGGATTAAACATTGCTAAGAAAGGTTGAATATTTACAAGCTGTCCGTCCACAATGTCAAACCCTTGAGGTGCATTCATAAACGCATTAACAATTGTTATAAATACGGCTGACATTGAAGCACCGACAGCAACAGGAATTAATAGCAGCATATGCTTTTTCTGACTATCGAAGCGATCCCAAGTGTATAAGTAGATCCCTAAGAAGATGGCTTCAAAGAAAAATGCAAACGTTTCCATAAAGAGCGGTAATGCAATTGTTTGCCCGGCGAGCTGCATAAAATTCGGCCATAGTAAAGACAACTGTAAGCCAATTGCCGTCCCGGTTACAACTCCGACTGCAACTGTAATAACAAAACCTCGTGCCCAACGTCTTGCCATTAAAATATAGTGCTCATCATTCTTTTTATACCCAGTCCACTGAGCAATCATAATCATTAATGGGACACCAACACCGATCGTCGCATAAATAATATGGAACGATAAAGTCAGCTCCGTTAATGCTCTACTCCAAAAGACTGCTGATTCATTCACCATTTCATTGCCCCCCTAACTTCCAAATATTTTTCCAAGCATGGAAAGTAGCATAATAATTCCAACGCCAAAGCTTAGCCATATGAGCTTTCTTTCCTGCGACTTATACAAAGCCAACACTTCCTTTCCTTTCCCTTATTCTTATTTTCCACTATTGCAACGAAAAAAACCTTTATAATGGACCGAAATTCCGGCCTATTATAAAGGTTTCAAATTTTGTTCAAGTAATATACGCACTTTTGCCAAACATTTTTCTTAATTCATTCACAATCCCAATTATTAGGGATGATTTTTAGTTTTCTGAACTATTCGAACGTTCAGATATCTAATTAGTGCTTCACGTGTATTAAGCGAATCAGGCATTAGTTACCTGAATTTAATTGAGCTAGTCCTCTCAACTGAATGAAACAGAGCTCCGCTTTTAATGTCCGTTATATACGGTCACTCTCCCGAATATCTTCTAGTGGAACAAAGATTTCAATATGGCGCTTTAGGTTTTCAAATGTTGCAGGTGCGTCTCCACCATATTCACCATCTAAGTTTAAATGTATTTCGTCTTCAGTAGATACTTTTACAACACTTGCCTTTTTATAAATAACACGATCATCATTCAAATGCTCGCCTCTTAATGCCATTGCAGCAAGCTGAATAAATTCAGGCAAGCTTACTTTTTTCAATACGATTAAAGTAAAGTAGCCATCATTAATACTTGCGTCTGGTGCAAGCTTTTCAAAGCCACCCACAGAATTTGTTAAGCCACATAAAAACATCATGGCATCCCCATCAAACACTTCACCATCATATTCGATACGCATGTGGGAAGCTTTGATCGATGGAATCATTTCTACTGCTTTTAAGTAATAAGCTAACTGTCCTAGCATTGTTTTCATTTTACTTGGTACTTCATAAGTTAACTCTGTAATGCGTCCACCGGCTGCAATATTGATGAAATAGCGTTCTCCATTTAATAAACCCACATCCACTGGCAACGTCTCACCTTTTATTATAATCTCAACGGCATCTGCAATATTACGAGGGATTTGCACTGCACGGGCGAAATCATTCGTTGTGCCCATCGGAATTAGACCAACTTTCGGACGATTTTCAAATGGACTCACACCTGAAACAACTTCATTTAAAGTGCCATCTCCACCAACTGCAATGATTATATCAAAGCCACGTTCTACTGCATCTTTTGCCGCAACGGTTGCATCGCCTTCGCAAGTTGTTGCGTGACAAGATGTCTCATAGCCTGCTACCTCTAGTTTTTCCAATACTTCTGGTAGATGCTTTTTAAACACTTCACGTCCAGATGTAGGATTATAAATGATTCTTGCTCGTTTCATAACATACCTTCTTCGCTTCATAAGATTCTATTTCTTTCAACGTATTATACGTTTAATTGTTGCATTGAACTTTTAATAGGTTCATCACCAAAACGTGTGGTTGATTTCCGTTCCAGCTGGGCGCTTTCCTGGGGGCGTCCGATGAGCCGCTTCACTCGCGATGCTCGCTCCAGGGTCTCATTTGTGACGCTAATCCCCAAGGAGTCGCCCAGCCTCCACTCCAATCAACTTATATACATAGCATACGTTTTAACTAATGTTATCCACAACTTTTGGTGATGAGCCTTTTAATAGTCAATAAAGGCAAACATATCCTATTCTCTGATGTGCTGCCGTGTGATCTACCATTATTTCAACGCAGCTGTTACTTGCTTTTTAAAATCCTCATAAACAAATGTCCAATATGATTTATCAGTAATATTCTCTTCACGAATTGCTGCATATAACGCCTTTTGTGCATCTTCAAATGTAGGATCTTCTTTATCAGGTAAGCTAGCTCGTTTACTCACTACTAGTTCCTGTAATTCTGGTGCACGTGGTCCCCATTTTCCAACAACCTGACCTGCGTCATCTAATAAAATATAAATCGGAATTGCACGGCCACCGTTTGTTAAATAGCGATCAATTAAATCTGTATCAGCATCACGTAGTACTGCACGCATTTCTACTCCTGCTGCCTCTGCAACTCGACGAATAATTGGATTGTTTAACATCGCGTCCCCGCACCAATCCTCAGTAATTGTTAAAATTTTTGGTTGCTTGTCCTTCAGTAGCTCGATAAAGCCATCATTTGTTGGCACCTCAAAGCTATCATAAATACGGAAGCTTTCCTCTTTTAACGTAGTCATATTATCCATATATTGTTGCATCGAAATCGCATCATTGAAATATTGTTGTTCTGTTTTCATCGATTGACCTCCTAATGTTATATCATGTTCTATTCTATATTTTGCTATGAATACTCTTTTTAGACAACCATAAAGTGTTAAGTTGGTATTTTTTAGTCTTATCACCAAAACGTGTGGTTGATTTCCGTTCCACTTAACAAATTTCATCGACAACTTTTGGGGATGAGCCATTTTTTATTATAATTCCACATTAAAATTGAGGGAAGACACGATGTGTAACTTACCTAAGCATACCAGCGACTGCCCCGCTGACTGAATGCTTGTCGAACACTTTGAATGATACCTCAAAGAATGTTTAGTATGTATTATTTTTTAAAAATAAAAAGCCAAGAAAGCGAATTTGCTCTCTTGGCTTTCTGTTGTAATTGAAATTAACGTTTTGCAATTTCTTGTTGTAATAATTTATTAACCATTGGTGGGTTCGCTTGACCTTTAGTTGCTTTCATAATTTGACCAACTAAGAAGCCAATAGCACGATCCTTACCGTTTTTGAAGTCTTCGATTGATTGGGCATTGTTGTCTAGAACTTCTGTAACGATCGCAAGTAATGCACCTTCATCAGAAATTTGAACTAAACCTTTTGCTTTAACGATTTCTCCTGCAGAGCCGCCGTTTTCTACTAATTCAGCAAATACTTTTTTACCGATTTTAGAAGAAATTGTACCGTCAGTGATTAATTTCACCATTTCCGCAAGGTTTTCTGGTGTTAATGCAGTATCTTTAAGGTCTTTTTGTTCTGCATTTAAGTATGCAGAAACATCACCCATAAGCCAGTTTGCAGAAAGCTTAGCATCCGCATCTTTAGCTACCATAGCCTCGAAGAAGTCTGAGATTTCTTTTGAAATAACAAGAACTCCTGCATCATATGGAGTTAAGCCTAATTCTTCAACATAGCGTTTTTTACGAGCGTCTGGAAGCTCTGGAATTTCTGATTTTACTCGCTCTAACCATTCATCAGAGATCGATAGACGTACTAAGTCTGGCTCTGGGAAGTAACGATAATCGTCTGTTCCTTCTTTCACACGCATAAGGATTGTTTTACCTGTTTTTTCATCAAAACGACGAGTTTCTTGCTCAATTACTCCACCTGAAAGAAGTACATCCGCTTGGCGTAATTCCTCGTGCTCTAAACCACGACGAACATAGTTGAATGAGTTCAAGTTTTTAAGCTCTGTTTTCGTACCGAATTCTTCTTGACCATATGGGCGGATTGAGATGTTGGCATCACAACGTAAAGATCCTTCTTCCATTTTACAGTCTGAAACATCTGAATATTGGATGATTGATTTTATTTTTTCAAGATACGCATACGCTTCGTTCGGCGTGCGAATATCTGGCTCAGAAACGATTTCTACAAGTGGTGTACCTTGACGGTTAAAGTCAACTAAAGAGTGGTCGCCACTGTGAGACAGTTTACCAGCATCTTCTTCCATATGAAGACGAGTAATACCAATACGTTTTGTGTAACCATCTACTTCGATATCAACCCAGCCGTTTTTACCGATTGGCTTGTCGAATTGAGAAATTTGATAAGCTTTCGGATTATCTGGATAGAAGTAGTTTTTACGGTCAAATTTTGTTTCTTGTTCGATTTCCATGTTAAGTGCAAGTGATGCACGCATTGCGAAATCAACAACATTTTTATTAAGTACAGGAAGGACACCAGGATAGCCTAGGTCGATAACTGTAGTATTTGTATTTGGTTCAGCACCGAAGTGGGCTGGTGCTGGTGAGAAGATTTTTGAGTTCGTTTTTAACTCAACGTGTACTTCTAAACCAATGACTGTTTCAAAGTTCATGTTATTTTCCCTCCCAAATTTGAGGAACTTGTTTATGGAACTCCGTTGCTTGTTCAAAAGCATGAGCTACACGGTAAATTGTTGCTTCGTCGAAATATTTACCGATAATTTGTAAGCCTAGTGGCAGTCCATTTTCAAAACCACATGGGATTGAGATGGCTGGTACACCAGCTAGGTTCATTGGAATCGTTAAAATATCGTTCGCATACATCGTCATTGGATCATCGACGTTTTCACCAATTTTAAATGCTGGTGTAGGAGAAGTTGGTCCAATGATTACGTCAAAGTCTTCGAATACTTTGTCGTAGTCTGCTTTGATCAGTGTACGTGCTTGTTGAGCTTTTTTGTAGTAAGCATCATACGTACCTGCACTTAGTGAGTAAGTACCAAGCATGATACGACGTTTTACTTCATCACCAAAGCCTTGTGCACGTGTTTCTTTATAAAGGTCCATTAAGTTATTAACGTTTTCTGCGCGGAAACCATAGCGGATACCATCAAAACGAGATAGGTTAGAGGACGCTTCAGAAGAAGACAGGATATAGTAAGCTGCAAGTGCGTATTTCGAGTGAGGAAGTGATACTTCTTCCACTGTAGCACCTAAGCCTTTTAATACTTCTAATGCTTCAAGCACTGATTGACGTGCTGCTTCGCCAACACCTTCACCAAGGAATTCTTTTGGCACGGCGATACGTAAGCCTTTTACGTCACCTGTAAGGGCTGCTACGTAGTTTGGTACTTCTACGTCTGCTGAAGTTGAATCGTTTGCATCTAAACCTGCAATTGCTTCAAGTAATAGAGCGTTGTCTTCAACATTACGTGTAATAGGCCCGATTTGATCTAAAGAAGATGCAAATGCCACTAAACCAAAGCGCGATACACGACCATATGTAGGCTTCATCCCTACAACACCGCAATAAGCTGCTGGTTGACGGATTGAACCACCTGTATCAGAACCAAGTGAGAATGGTACTTCACCTGCTGCTACTGCTGCTGCAGACGCACCTGAAGATCCACCTGGTACGTGGTTTAAGTTCCATGGATTTTTTGTTGTTTTATAGTATGAGTTTTCGTTTGAAGAACCCATTGCAAACTCGTCCATGTTTAATTTACCGATAGTAACCATACCTGCTTCACGTAGCTTGTTAACTACTGTTGCATCATAGATTGGCATAAAGCCTTCTAGAATTTTAGAAGCACAAGTTGTTTCTAAGCCTTCTGTAACGATGTTGTCTTTTACACCGATAGGTAGACCGAAAAGTGGTCCACGCTCTTCAAATGGCACTTTGTCCATTTCAGCTGCTTGTGCAGTTGCTTTTTCTTCGTTTGAAGCAAGGAAAGCTTGTACATCTCCGTCAAGCTTCGCCACACGTTCGTATGCTTCTTTTGTTAAATCAGCGATTGTTAGGTTACCCGCTTTAATATCAGCTTGTAGCTCCTTTGCTGAACGTTCAAATAACGTCATGAGGAATCCTCCTATGTTTTAGTATTACATGATAGCTGGTACTTTTACTTGACCATCTTCTTGTTCTTTTACGTTTAACATCATTACTTCACGGTCTAAGCCTTTTGTTGCCACATCTTCACGCATTACGTTTACTAGTGGTAAAACATGAGTTGTCGGTTCAACATTCGTTGTATCTAACTCATTTAATTGCTCTGCGAAGTCTGTAATTTTCCCAAGCTGCTCAGCAAATTTCTCTGCTTCCTCTTCTGTAATTGCAAGACGCGCTAAATTTGCAACGTGCTTAACTTCTTCTTTTGTTAATTTTGCCATTTTTCACACCTCCGAATACCATTCAATTCATTGTTTTTATCGATAACAATAGGGTTGAATAAACTTAACCATGCAAATAATCATAACATTTTTCATATTAAAAATCACAACTTTCACCAAAAATATAGAAACTTTCACTACTATGACGAAGTGTTGTCTCTAGTGACTGTTCTCAGCTTTATAAGACTTGCTTTCCACGGCAATGCAAGATCCGCATCAATGTGCTCCTGCGACAAGTTGGAAGATCTCGAAATACGAATATGACGTTCTATCTGTCACTTTGATAGTTCTATCCGTCGCTTCAGCTCTTCTATCCGTCGCTTTGATAGTTCTATCCGTCACTTCAGCTCTTTTATCCGTCACTTCGATAGTTCTATCCGTCACTTCAGCTCTTCTATCCGTCGCTTCGATAATTCTATCCGTCACTTCAGCTCTTTTATCCATCGCTTTGATAATTCTATCCGTCACTTCAGCTCTTTTATCCGTCGCTTCGACGATTCTATCCGTCACTTCAGCTCTTTTATCCGTCGCTTCGACGATTCTATCCGTCACTTCAGCTCTTTTATCCGTCGCTTTGATAGTTCTATCCGTCGCTTCGACTTTTTTCATTTCTTCTGCACCCAAAAAAATATAGTCAGCACGAGGCTGACTATATTTTAGTATATATGGACGAGTGGTTCCTTTTCGTTGGCTTTTTTAATGATTAGTGCCTCTGGACCGTTCATCGAGGTAACACTTACTTCAACGTTAATATTATCAAATTGATTGATTAGAACACCTGTTAAATATTGAGTAAAGCCAGTAATTTCAGCCTTACCGAAGAATTGGATTGGGATTTCAATCGTTAGCTTTTGAATTTTTTTATTTTGATAGAAACCTGTTCCTACCACACTAGTATAGTTAGAAAAATATTTATCTACATCTTGTTTGAAATTCTTAAAGTTATTGCTAACATCTCGATATACATCCTCTGATTCAGCCGTTGGGAACAGTACATACTCTTCATCAATAGCTTTCCAATCAGCAATATCGTTTTCTCCAGCTTTTGCTACGCCATAGCTAAAATACGTTCCTGGAACAATGTCATTGCGAGCTTTCTGCTTAAACAAACCTACTACAATCGGTACATCTTTCAATTCATCACGAGTTCTTAAGCGGGACACAATTTCCGCAGCCATCTTCTTTCCTTCCTCAATAAGCTTAGCCTCTGGAATTGGTTCCTCATAGTACTCCCCATACTTTTCTTTTTGATAATAGTAAATAGAATTTAAGGCAAGTCCTATCGAAATACCGCCTAATTTCACTTTATCATCATCTGTTTTTGTTAAATAATTTTGCTCAACAATATGTGATAAATAGATTGGGGCTTTCTTCGCACGTTCCTCTGCAGGCATTGAGTCCGTCGTTGGAGGATTTAACCCCTCCTTACCTTGTGAACTGCGCTTCAGCCACTCGGTCACTGTACTTTCCGCTAAATATTGCCCTTCCTGGAAGTAGTAGTCTTCTGTATCAAACTCGTTTTGAGAAAGACGCATTAAACCTGTTTCTACTTCCTTCATATCATATTTTGTAAAAATATTTGAAACTACTAATCCTCTGCTAGCACTTTTTTTATAAGGAGTTAGCGTTCTATAGTAAGAATCATCAATCTTATAGCTTGGAATAATCGTTGTTTCCGCTTTCTCCTGTTGCGTCTCCTTTGTTAGCTCTGTGTCCTTCTCTTTAGTAGGCACACAGCCGACTAGCATTGCAGCAGCGACAATTGCTGGAATGAGTCGAAATGACTTCATTATTTTAATACTCCTTTACTGATTTTCATTTTCTGCTTGACGAATCTGTGAACAGAATTTTGAAAAACTCCTGTTTTCCTCCTAAACAGCTAGGACAATTCGTCAAGACTTTAGCTGTTTCACTGGAATCAGCTAAAGTCTATTTTTTCATCTTAAAATATTATTGGACGAGGTTAAGTTGTTCAATCAGGCTGTCTTCATTCCAAACTTCAATACCTAATTGCTCGGCTTTTGTTAGTTTAGAACCCGCTTCTGCTCCCGCAATGACAAGGTCAGTTTTTTTGCTGACACTGCCTGTAACAATACCACCTAACTCTTCTATTTTCGCCTTTGCTTCGTTACGTGTCAATTGCTCAAGTTTACCAGTTAATACGATTGTTTTACCTGCAAAAGGATTATCCCCTACAGCTACCTCTATCTTTTTACCTTTATACGTCATATTGACGCCTACTTCAGCAAGGCGACCAATGACTGCACGTGCATCCTCGTTTAAAAAATACTCGACAAGCGAGGAAGCCATCTTATCACCAATCTCATGGATTGCTACCAGTTGCTCCTCTGTTGCTGCCATAACCGCTTCCATCGTTCCAAATTCCTCGGAAACGATTTTCGCTGCTTTTTCCCCAACATGTCGTATACCTAGTCCAATTAGTAAACGCTCCATCGAATTTTCCTTGGAGGCCTGAATAGCATTTACTAAATTCGTTGCAGATTTTTCTCCCATACGCTCAAGCTCAACAAGTCGTTCTTCTGTTAAGTGATATAAATCAGAGACATCATGAATTAAATCTGCACGTAATAATTGCTCAACAACCTTATCACCAAGACCATCAATATTCATTGCATTACGTGAGACAAAATATTTAATGCTCTCCGCAATTTGTGCAAAACATGCAGGATTTACACAACGCAATGCCACTTCACCTTCAATACGAATAAGTTCGCTATCACAAACAGGACAATTTTCAGGCATTACGTATGGAACCGAGTCCTCAGGGCGCTGCTCTAGTATTACACCTACAACTTGTGGAATTATGTCTCCAGCTTTACGGATAATGACTGTATCTCCTAGTCGAATATCTTTATCTCGAATTAAATCCTCATTGTGTAACGATGCACGTTGAACAGTCGTACCTGCCACTTGAACAGGTGCTAAAATGGCAGTTGGTGTAACAATCCCTGTACGCCCTACTGTTAAATCAATATCAAGTAATGTTGTGACTACTTCTTCAGCAGGGAATTTATAGGCAATTGCCCAACGTGGACTCTTTGCCGTATAACCAAGTTCATCCTGCTGTGCATAGCGGTCCACCTTAATGACAATACCGTCAATTTCATAGGCTAAATTCGGACGATTTTCAGTCCATTTGTCGATAAAGGCTAGTACCTCCTCTATCGTTGAACAGCGTTGACGCTCTTTATTTGAAGGGAAGTCTAGTCCCTCTAAATAATCGAGCATCTCTGCGTGACCGTCGATACCATAAGCCTCACCATCTCCCCCAATCGCATAAATAAAGGTTGATAGCTGACGACTCGCTGCTATTTTAGGGTCTAACTGCCGTAAAGAGCCAGCAGCCGCATTACGCGGATTGGCAAATAACTCTTCACCATTTTCAACACGTTGAGCATTTAATTTTTTAAATGATTTTTTAGGCATATACGCCTCACCACGAACTTCAATTGTGATAGGCTCCTTCAATCGAAGAGGTATTGCTCGAATCGTTTTTAAATTTGTTGTAATATCTTCTCCTACAACTCCGTCTCCTCGCGTTGCCCCTTGTACAAAAACGCCATTTTCGTATTTTAAAGAAATGGCAAGACCATCTATTTTCAGCTCGCAAACATAGGAAAAGTTATCACCGATCGCTTGACGCACTTTACGGTCAAATTCACGCAAATCTTCTTCATTAAAAGCATTTGATAGACTTAGCATAGGATAATCATGTGTCACTTTTTTAAAACCTTCTACCACCGCTCCTCCAACACGCTGAGTCGGTGAGTCTGGATAAATTAGTGACGGATTTGCTTCCTCTAATGCAATAAGTTCGTGTAATAGTTGGTCATAAACACTATCGGCTACGACAGGTTTATCTAACACGTAATAGGCATGGCCATATTCATGTAACAATTTATTTAACTCAACGATACGCTGTTCTATTTCGTTCATTTAAGTTCCTCCGCTTACGCTTTTTCAATAGGTGCAAATTGTGCCAGTAATCGTTTAATGCCAATAGGCTGAGGAAAGGCGATATCTAGCTCTGTACTATCACCCTCACCTTTTACACTGACAACCATACCTGTTCCCCATTTTTTATGGATTGCCTTATCACCGGCCTTCCAGCCATATTGATCTCCACCAGTTGTTTGTAAACGAGATGTCGCAGATTGTGTTTTCTGAACCGCTCCAAGTGTACGTTTTTGATAGCCTCCTGCCGAACGGTTACTAGTAGCAAACGGAACTTCAGGCTTCGCACCGCCTTTGGATATTGATTCTGTAATATCCTCCGAAATTTCACGTAAAAAGCGTGATGCATTGTTATAGCTTGAACGACCAAAAATCGTACGACTTTGTGCACTCGTTAAATATAAACGTTCCTCTGCGCGCGTTATGCCCACATAACAAAGGCGACGTTCTTCCTCCATTTCATCCATATCATCAAGTGAACGAGAATGCGGGAAGATATTTTCCTCCATTCCGATGATAAAGACAATTGGGAATTCTAAGCCCTTTGCGGCATGCATCGTCATTAAAATAATGTTGCCCTTCGATGCATCCTCTTTATCAAGTGCATCAATATCTGCAATTAGCGCTAAATCTGTTAAAAAGGCAACTAAGCTCTTGTCCTCACTACGCTCTTCAAAAGCCTTAGTTACTGATAAAAACTCTTCAATATTTTCTAAGCGACTTTCTGCTTCAATCGTCTTTTCGTTTTGTAGCATTGCACGATAACCAGATTTGTCAATAACCTGCTCTACAATTTCTGTCACCGATAAATACTCTTGCATCTCTGTAAAACCTTTAATCATCGCATAAAATTGCTCAGCTGAATTAGCAGCCTTCCCTGTAAGCCCCATGAACACAAGATCATTCATGGCATCAAAAATAGAGCGATCTTGTTCAATCGCATAGCGCGCCATTTTTTCAAAGGAAGTAGCACCAATACTACGTTTTGGTTCATTAATAATACGTGCGAGCGATAAATCATCATCATTATTGGCAATTAGGCGCAAGTAGGCAAGTAAATCCTTAATCTCTTTACGATCATAGAACTTAGTACCACCAACTATTTGATAAGCCATATTGGACTTAACAAGCACTTCCTCCATCACACGAGACTGAGCATTTGTACGATAGAGTATCGCAAAGTCATCAAATGAACGATTTTCTTTTTGAATATGCTGTTGGATTGTTTGTACAACAAATTGTGCTTCCTCTTGCTCGTTATACGCTTTGTACAATACGATTTTTTCACCTTCTGCATTTTCTGTACGCAGTTCTTTTGGATAACGTGTTGTATTATTTTGAATGACGTCATTTGCCGCTTGTAGGATGCGTTTTGTCGAACGATAATTTTGCTCAAGCATAATGGCCTTAGCATTTGGATAATCTTTTTCGAATGACAGAATATTACCAATGTCCGCACCACGCCAACGATAGATCGATTGGTCTGAATCCCCTACAACACAAATATTTTTAAATTTTTTAGCAAGCATCTGAACTAGTAAATATTGGGATTTGTTTGTGTCTTGATACTCATCTACATGAATGTATTGGAATTTATTTTGATAATATTCAAGCACTTCTGGTACACGCTTGAACAATGTAATAGTTATCATAATTAAATCATCGAAATCGAGGGATTGATTGCGGCGTAGTCTTTTTTCATAACCTTTATAAACACGGGCAATCGTTTTTTCGTAAGGATTATTTTCATTGATTTGACCTGCATAATCGTCCGCAGCTATACATTCGTTTTTTGCTGAACTAATCGCATTTAAAATGGCACGTGGTTCAAAACGCTTCGTGTCAATATTTTCATCCTTCATAACATTTTTGACAACTGATAGCTGATCGGTGGAATCTAAAATTGAAAAGTTACGTGATATCCCAAGCTGATCAATATTACGTCGTAAAATACGTACACACATCGAGTGGAATGTTGACACCCACATACTATCACCAGTTCCGTTACCAAGAATGCCATCTATACGCTCTCTCATTTCACGGGCCGCTTTATTTGTAAATGTGATTGCTAAAATCTTTGATGGATATACTTCTTTTTCGATTACTAAATATGCAATACGATGTGTTAATACACGCGTTTTCCCCGATCCAGCACCCGCCATAATGAGAAGCGGTCCTTCAGTTGTTTTTACCGCATTTTCCTGCTCAGGGTTCATACCTGCTAATAAATTTTTCGTTAACTGCTCCATTTCGCACCACCTTACAAACATTTGTTCTTAAATTATATATTATTTTTTACAGCCTTAACAGTCGCAAGTGCAGCTTTTAAATCTTCGTAAATAATATTACCAACCACTACGGTATCTGCGTATTTCGCCATTTCCGCTGCCTGCTTAGCAGATGTAATGCCACCACCGTAAAACAGTCGCGTATTTTTCAGTTCATTTTTTACAGCACTTACAACCTCCATATCACCATAAGTACCGCTATACTCTATATAAAATACAGGTAATCTAAAGAAATTTTCTGCCATTCGTGCGTAGGCAACAACATCATCAATTGATAAATCCGTTTTCGCATTCGTTACTTCTGCTACTTTACAGGCCGGGTTTAAAATACAATAACCTTCAGCAACTAATTCATCCCACACCATAATATCTCCATATTCCTTAATGGCTTCATGATGTAAATTTTTAATCCACTTTGGATCATCACTATTTAACACGGTTGGAATGAAATAATAGTCATAGCCTGGTGTTACCGAATCAATCGCAGAAATTTCAAGCGCTATCGGTACTTCAAAGCGTCTTACACGCACAAGCAAATCTAATACACCATCTAAAGTTACACCGTCTGTTCCGCCAACTATAATAACATCTGTACCTGATTCACAAATTCTTTCTAGTGCCTCATCTGAAATATCTTTAGCTGGGTCTAGCTTGAACACATGTCTCCATTCTAAATAATCCATCTATTTTACCACCTATCATTTTCTATCTATTCGTTTACAAGTATAGCTTATGACTGTCGACAAAAAAATGAAAAAGGCTGAGCAGAACCTCTACCCAGCCTCTTTACCTACTATTCTTTTGGTGCTTGAAACGGCTTTTCATCTGGATACAAACGACCTAACATTTCATCATATGTATCGTTCCCATAATCAAAGCAACGACGTACACGTGAAATAGTTGCTGTACTTGCACCTGTTTCCTTTTTAATGGATTCGTAGGTTTTCTTTAAACGTAGTAAATGTGCAACCTCAAAGCGTTGTGCCAGCGATTGAATCTCACTAATCGTACATAAATCATCAAAAAACTTATAGCATTCTTCGATGTCTTTCAGCTCTAACACTGCTTTAAATAATTGATCTGTTTGATGCCCTCGAATTTTTTCGATTTGCATGCAATTTCCCTCCCTTTAAGGCTGTGTTTTCACCATTGCTTGTAACCCTGGTGAAGATGGTACGAAATGTACCCAAGACTTCCCTGGTACTAGCTTTACAAGCTCCCCAGACTCTTCTACAGCCATCGGTATTCCATCAATATTAGCCCATTTGACTTCTCTCATATAGCCATTTTGAAATACATACGCATTTCCACCAGAAGTTAAATCAATTTCTTGGCGTCCCTCATTATCAATAGTTTGATGTTTCATTTCAAAAAATAGAACATTTGCCAATGCTAATGATTCGTCTGTTAACATATCCTTTGTGTCAACGCCAGCCGATTGTCGTCCATAACGATTACTTTCATGATCATACACATATGAATTATGGAAATATTCACTATTTCCGTAGTAAATGTCAATTTGACTTGTTTCATTGCCTATTTTACCACGTTCATCGGGTTCATAAAAAGCCTGATTTACTTTTTCACGGTAAATCATTGAAGCGCCCACTTTTTCAGCTCCATTTACTATATTTTCAGACGTAATATACGAGTTATGTGGAGCAACACGTTCTTTTGAACGTTTAAAAAGTGTACCATCATAATCCATACCATTTATATTGTCGACTACATTATTACTAAGCAAGGATTTTGCCTCTGGGCTATAGCCATGTGCTACGTAAAATGCATCGTAGCCTTTTGCAAGATCAACAAAATAAGATCGAGCACTGCGGACAGGTCCTACCTTTTCTGGCAGTTCACTTTGATAGACCGCTAAAAGACGAGTTACATTGCCTTCTGCTAACATTTCGTAAATAATATCTGCTGCACCTATACCTGATTGTGGACGTGCTGCTGGATGATTATTAATAGTAACAATAATTGGGCGTTGTGTGATTTCTTCTTTAACAGCCTCACCTGTCAATGGAGCAAAATTCGTCTCTTCTTTTATAGTCTCTTCAACAGCTGGTTCTTCATCAGCCTTTTTCGTATCGTCTTCTTTCACTTCCGACGAATCCTTTGAACATCCCCCTATCAATAAGGTACTAAAAGCCATAGCGATAAATAGTTTCTTCGATTTAAGCACAAGCATTACTCTCCTTTATCCATAGACGCTATAGAAAACTTCGACTAGCGCATAACTGCTGGTAATAATAACTTATTCTTCATAACATCAAAAATCCCTTTTGGTGTTATACGGATATATGGTAAATGAGTAGATTGTAAAAAGAATAAAGAATAAATTGCGTCTCCTAAGTGGTAACCACGTTCTGCTAATGCTTGTTTTAAAGTCTTCTCTTTTTCTGTTAGCTCCTTAACATCGCCATCATATAAAATACCACCAATAGTCAATGGTACAGTAGCTATGACTTCTCCTTTTTCAACAAGGACGATCCCACCTCGCATTGCCTTCATTTCTTCAAAGGCTTTTATCATATCGTCTTTATTTTTTCCGATAAGTAAAATGTCGCCTGTATTCGAATAAGAGGAGGCAAAGCCTTGAATACTAGTAGCAAAGCCTTTAACCATCGTATTAACATGCCAATTACCGTCTTTATTGATGAGCATTAAATAGCATTCATCATGATCTGCAAGCTGCCCTTCTCTAGTAATTAGTGAGTTATATGGTTTCGTAATAACATCATTTACTAGCTCAATTCCAAATGGCATCGAGAATTGAAAATCATGTGACGTTAACGAAAAATCTAAATTAAATTCAGGAAACGCTGAATAATCAATTGCAGCAAGCCTCTGCACTTGCTCTCCATCTCGTTTTAACCAAACTCCTTTTGATAGGACGCTCTCAGGAACAGGATGCCATTCATCTTGTAAAATGTTTAGAGAAGCAAATCGACCAGTTGCGATAAAGCCATGTAAGTTAGACATATTATAATAGCGAGCCACATTATAAGAGGCCATTTGATAGGCATCTATTGGTGCTACACCAGCATCTAAGGCTACCTGAATACATTTATCCATCACACCATCCTCATGGAATGAAGGTGGCGAGCCATCTGTTGTCATCATTAAATGGTCAAAAATAGGTAGCTCTTTTTCGACGATTCCCTTTAATAGGTTTGGTAAATCTGGACGTATTGCAGAATGACGTAGCGTTACAGCATATCCTTGCATAATACGTCGCTCCACTTCTTCCACCGTCATAGCTTCATGATCACCATCTGCACCAAGTAGCTTCATACGTGCTAAAGTTCTTTCTGATGCTCCTGGGAAGTGCCCTTCTACTTTTTTTCCGAAGCCCTTAGCCATTTGCATACGATATAGCATTTGGTCATCCCCACGTAACAACCTTGGCCAGCCCGTTAATTCTCCTCCAAGTAAAACATCATCTCGTTCTAACCATTCTAAAATGGACGTATTGGAGAAAATTTCTCCCTCCTGTTCCATTTCAGTTTGCGAATCAAAACGTGTCCACCAGTAAAATGAAAACGGTAGCTCTTTCAAATCGTCTAAAATTGAAAACGCTTTCTTATTTTCTAAAGATAAAACGAAGCCTAAATTATCAGAAATAAAAGTTGTAGTTCCTAACTGTCCACAAAAATCAGCAAAAGATTGTGGATGATATAACTGGAATGGATGAACATGCGGTTCAATATATCCTGGTACAATCGTTTTATTCGTACAATCGACCACTTCTGTCCCTTCTACTAACGGAGGCATTCTATCACCAGCATAGACAATACGGTCTCCCAAAATCCAAATGTTCCCTACTACCCACTGTTTAAGCATGCTATGTAAATAACGTGCATTTTTCAACACAATATCCGGTGCTTTTTTGCCATCAATTACAGCCAATTGTTGACGTAATTCAGTAATTTTCCATACTGGATCCATTCTATTCTCTCCTTCCTAAATTGCGTAAAATTTCATTGTGTAAATCTGACGCGAAATCACATACTACTACTGCATAAACACTTAAATTAGTGCTTTATGCAATCATCTTGTTCCAATCGTAACACAGCACTTTCATAAAGCAAAGTGCACCCCGCTTTATTTTTCCCACAATGACTAAAGGAGGAAATATGATAATGCACGAAACTAATTTAAGTGAAAAAAATGCCTTCTGTCGCTTTGCCATGGGTACAAGTATGACGGCATTTGGTATCGCTAAAGTCTCAAGAAATCCTAATTGTACGACAGGTCGATTGATGATTGCATTAGGTGCCATGAAAATGGCTGAGGGCATCTTTAAATATTGCCCAACTAAAGCCTTAATGGGCTGTACAATGCATAGCGCTATGAACAACAACAGCAACAACAGCAACAACAACACCAGCAATAACAGCAATAATAGCTCTATGCAAAGTATGCTCAGTGGCCAAAATTCTATGTCATCTGAACAAATCAATAAACTCATGAAGGATTTCTCCTCTGCTATAACTGGAAATACGTCAGAATCAACTGCAACTGCTTCAAAGCAATCTGACTCCACTTCTGCTCAAACTTCCTCAGACAGTAAAAATTCTACAAGTAAAGCACAAAATCCTTCTTAGTCAAAGGAGCCGTCTCAACTGTATTTTTGAGACGGCTCTTTCCCTTATAATTCATACGTTTGAAAACAATAAGAAGTTTCACAGCATGATTAAATATTTAATTTAGGTGCGCATTTTCATAAGCCCATGACCATAGTGTAGGGTTGATTTCCGTTCCGACTGGGCGCTTTGCCGCTGTCGCTACGCTTTCGCACAGATAAAATATTTGCCGCTGTCGCTTCGCTTTCGCACAGATAAAACATTTGCCGCTGACGCTTCGCTTTCGCACAGAAAACATCCGCTTCGCTGCAGGGTCTCATCTGTAACACTGATCCCCAAGGAGTCGCTCAGCCTCCACTACAATCAACTAAAAAGGGCACCTATAAACAACTTATATTTCCGAAGTCGACACGTCTACTACTTAAACGTACGCCAGCCAATATCTTTACGGTAGAAGAAATTGTTCCAATCTTCAGTTGCAATACCTGCGTATACTTTTTCTTGCGCTTCCTTTAAAGTTGAGGCTTTTGCTCCAACTAATAATACTCGACCGCCATTACCGACAAAATTTCCATCAACAAGTTTTGTACCTGCATGGAATACTGCATGTGAAGCTGATAGAGCCTCTAAGTTAGGTAATGTATTGCCTTTTTCAACGTCCCCTGGATAGCCTTCTGCAGCAATAACTACTCCAAGCATTGCTTCTTCAGACCATTGCAGATCAAATGGCTTTTCATCCATTAATGCCATCATAAATTCACCAAAGTCAGATGCCATACGTGGTAAAACTACTTGTGTTTCTGGATCTCCAAAGCGTGCATTAAACTCAATCACCTTTGGGCCATTTTTCGTTAAAATCAATCCTGCATATAGTATCCCTGTAAACGATACATCATCTGCCTCCATACCTTTCACGGTTGGTTCAACAATCGTCTTATACGCAACATCTACTACTTCTTGTGAGATTTGAGGTACCGGTGAATAAGCTCCCATACCACCTGTGTTTGGACCTTTATCACCATCATAAGCACGTTTATGGTCTTGAGCAATCACCATTGGATAAATCTGACCTTTATGGACAAATGACATAAAGGAGAATTCTTCCCCGTCCAAAAATTCTTCAATGACAACACGAGAAGAGGACTCACCAAAACGTTGGTTACCAATCATATCCTCTACAGCTTCAATTGCTTCATCTTCCGTCATTGCTACAACTACACCTTTACCAGCTGCCAAACCGTCTGCCTTGATAACGATCGGTGCACCTTGCTCTTTAATATAGGCTATAGCCTTATCTGCTTCAGTGAACGTTTCATGGGCTGCTGTTGGGATATGATATTTATTCATAATATCCTTAGCGTATGATTTACTGCTTTCGATTTGTGCTGCTGCCTTTGTTGGACCAAATACTCGTAAGCCACGACTATTAAAGAAATCCACGATTCCTTCAGCAAGTGGTTGCTCTGGCCCAACAAAAGTTAAATCTACTGCATTTTCTTTCGCAAATTGTGCTAGACCTGCAAAATCCATTGTATCAATAGCAACGATTTCTGCATCGCCTCTCATACCATCATTACCAGGCGCTACAAATACTTTATCGACAGATGGTGAAATACTAAATTGTTTGGCGATAGCATGCTCACGACCGCCGCTTCCAATTACTAATACGTTCATTTTAGGGAATCCTCCTATTTGTAAGTAAGACCGAGATGAACCAACATCTCGGTCTTAGTGTTTAACATGTTCTAATTAGTGTTTGAAATGACGTACGCCAGTGAATACCATTGCAATACCGTACTCATTTGCTTTATCGATTGAATCCTGATCTTTAATAGAGCCGCCTGGTTGAATAATTGCTGTAATGCCTGCCGCTGCCGCTGCTTCTACTGTATCGCTCATAGGGAAGAATGCATCTGATGCAAGTGCTGCACCTTTAGCTTTTTCACCCGCTTGCTCAAACGCAATTTTAGCCGCTCCAACTCGGTTCATTTGACCAGCACCAACACCTAAAGTCATTTGAGAATCTGTCACAACGATTGCATTAGATTTAACGTGCTTCACAACTGCCCAGCCAAGTTGTAATGCTTCCCATTCTTGTGCTGTCGGTTCACGGTCTGTCACTACTTTAATATCTGCATTGGCAAATCCGTAGCGATCTGGTTCTTGTACAAGAAGACCACCCTCTACTGAAACAACATTAAATTGATCTTGTTTCGCTTGCTCAAAAGGAATTGTTAATAAGCGAATATTTTTCTTCTTCATTAAAATATCAAGTGCTTCCTGAGAGAAGGATGTTGCAATAATAATTTCTAAAAAGATATGGCTTAATTTTTCAGCAGTTGCTGCATCTACTTCCATATTTAAAGCAATAATGCCACCGAAAATAGACGTTGGATCTGCTTCGTATGCTTTATCAAACGCTTCTTCTAATGTTGTACCTGTACCAACACCACAAGGGTTCATATGCTTTACAGCTACTGCTGCAGGCATTTCAAACTCTTTTACAATTTGCAATGCTGCATTCCCGTCTTGAATATTGTTGTATGATAACTCTTTACCATGTAGTTGCGTTGCATAAGCTAATGAGAATTCAGAGCCAAGACGTTTTTGATAGAAAGCGGCTTTTTGATGAGGATTTTCTCCATAGCGTAAGTTCTGTTTTAATTCATATGTCATCGTTAAGCTCTCAGGGAACTCTTCTTCTGTTAAGTAGTTTGATATATATGAATCATACGCAGCTGTGTGACGGAAAACTTTTGCAGCTAGCTTACGACGTGTTTCAATTGTCGTTGTACCATTAGCTTTAAGTTCCTCTAATACGTTCGCATAGTCATTGCTATCCACAATTACCGTTACATATTGATGGTTTTTTGCTGCAGAACGTAACATTGTTGGACCACCGATATCAATATTTTCAATCGCATCATCCCACGTTACATTAGGCTTTGAAATTGTTTCAACGAACGGGTAAAGATTGACACAAACAATCTCAATTGGCTCAATTCCATGCTCATTCATTTGTGCTTGATGAGACGCATCGTCAAACTTTCCTAATAGTCCACCGTGAATCATTGGATTTAACGTTTTTACACGACCATCTAAAATTTCAGGGAATTTAGTTACTTCATCGACTGCTGTTACGGCAACATTATTGTCTTGTAACATTTTTTTCGTACCACCAGTTGATAAAATTTCATAACCTAATGCTACTAATTCTCTTGCAAATTCTAAAATACCATCTTTATTGGAAACACTGATTAATGCACGTTTTGTCACAACGAAATCCTCCTAATTTTTAGAATCATCACCATAACGTGTAGTTGATTTCCGTTCCGTCTGGGCGCTTTGTAGCTGACGCTTTGCTTTCGCTACAGAAAACATTTGCCGCTGACGCTTCGCTTTCGCGCAGAGCAGAGCTTCCTGGGGGCGTCCGTTGAGCCGCTTCACTCGCTTTGCTCGCTCCAGGGTCTCATCTGTGACGCTGATCCCCAAGGAGTCGCCCAGCCTCCACTCCAATCAACTTATTTACATAGTAGACGTTTTAACAAAAGTCATCCACATCTTTTGGTGATGAACCAATTTTATCGTGTTAGCCACGAATATGTCTTACTATTATTGGTCGGGCAGAGTTAGGTTTTGATTAGGCAATACCTAACTCTCTGATCAATCTATTACTTTAATAGTTGCTCTAAAGCTTTTGTATAGAGTACATGCTCTTCCCTATGAACTGCCGCTTCTGTCGCCTCACGATCACCATCAACAACAGACACTGCTGCTTGAGCAATAATAGGGCCTGTGTCCATACCTTCATCTACAAAATGCACAGTTACACCTGTTACCTTGACGCCATGTTCCATCGCTTGACCAATGGCGTCCTTACCAGGGAAAGCTGGTAATAATGAAGGATGAATATTCACAATGCGCTGTGGATATGCCGTTAGTAATACTTCACTAATTAATCGCATATAACCTGCAAGCACAATCCATTCCACATTACATTCATGAAGAGCCTCGATAATAGCAGTCTCATAATCTGCTTTTGAAGCAAACTCTTTTGGACTTAAAGCTAGCACTGGAATATTAAAGTTTTCAGCACGTGTAACTACAAATGCGCCAGGCTTATCTGTCACAACAAGTTCAACCTTTGCATTAAGTTCGCCACGTTCAATAGCCTCTTGAATGGCCTGAAAATTACTACCGCTGCCTGAAGCAAAAACGGCAATTTTAGTTGGTGCAGTCATTACACTAAGCTCCCATCATGTGAGCCATTGAATACAACACCATCGCCTTTCACAACGCGACCGATTTTATATGCTTTTTCACCATTTGCTTCTACTGTAGCAAGTACTTTATCTACTTCAGCTGCAGGTACAGCTAAAACAAAGCCAATGCCCATGTTAAAGACATTATATAAATCCTTGTCCTCTAACTGTCCTTTTTCTTTTAAAAACTCAAAAATACGTAAGACAGGCCAAGATCCTAAGTCAATCTCTGTCGCTAAACCTTCTGGCATCATACGTGGTAGGTTTTCATAAAAACCACCGCCCGTTACATGTGCACAGCCATGAACATCCGCTGCCTTTAAAGCTGCCAGCACAGGTTTCGCATATAGTTTTGTTGGCACTAACAAGGCTTCCCCGATAGGACCAAGATCCTCGTAGCCTTCAACAATCGCATCAACAGCGTAATGATTATCAGCAAAGACAATTTTTCGTACTAATGAGTAACCGTTTGAATGCACACCACTTGAAGCAATACCAACAAGCACGTCACCTTCTACTATTTTCTCACCTGTTACGATTGCTGATTTTTCACAAGCTCCTACTGCAAAACCAGCTAAATCATATTCATCCTCTTCGTAAAGACCAGGCATCTCTGCAGTTTCACCACCGATTAATGCCGCACCAGATTGCACACAGCCATCCGCAACGCCTTTAACAATTTGTTCAATTTTCGCTGGCTCTGCCTTTCCAAGAGCTACATAGTCTAAAAAGTAAAGGGGTTCAGCACCTTGCGCTACAATATCATTGACACACATCGCTACACAGTCCACACCAATCGTGTCATGCTTGTCCACCATAAATGCTAGCTTTAGCTTTGTCCCAACACCATCTGTACCTGAAATAAGAACAGGTTCCTTAAGATTTAGTTCTGACAAGTCAAACATACCACCAAAGCCACCAAACGTGCCCATCACACCTAGACGGTTTGTACGTTCAACGTGAGACTTCATTCGTTTTACGGCTTCATAGCCCGCTTCAATATTTACACCTGCTTGTTCATATGCTTTTGACACGCAGAGTTCCTCCTTATCATCCAAATCGCCTTGGCATAGTTAGATGTTTTTCTTAACGTAATAGTTCTTTTTCATGTGGTAAGATTGTATCTGGGAAAATTTCCGTTGGATATTTGCCTGTAAAACAAGCTAGGCATAGTCCACGGTTTTCATCTTCATATGGTCTTGCAATCGTTTCTACCATGCCTTCAACTGAAAGGAATGTTAATGAATCGGCTCCTATAGCGTCACGGATTTCCTCTACATTGTGGCTTGATGCAATCAGTTCCTCATGCGTCGAAGTATCGATGCCATAATAGCAAGGATCTGTCATTGGTGGTGAGGAAATCACAACATGTACTTCTGCCGCACCAGCATCTTTTAACATTTTTACAATACGTCGTGAAGTTGTACCGCGAACAATTGAATCGTCCACCATCACTACTCGTTTCCCTTTGACGACTTGAACAACTGGAGAAAGCTTCATTTTCACACCGCGTTCACGTAATTCCTGTGTTGGTTGGATAAACGTACGACCTACATAACGATTTTTAATAAGACCAAGCTCATATGGAATACCGCTTTCCTCTGCAAAGCCGATTGCTGCAGAGATACTTGAATCAGGTACACCTGTTACAACATCCGCTTCAATGTGTGCACATTCACGAGCAAGCTGTTTTCCCATACGTTTACGTGCCATATGGACGTTAATACCATCAATATCAGAATCAGGACGTGCTAAATACACGTACTCCATCGCGCACATTGCACGTTTATTCATATCTGCAAAACGATCAGATTTGACACCCTCGTCATTAATAATTAATAACTCACCTGGTTCAACAGAGCGAACAAATTCTGCACCTATTAAATCGAATGCACAAGTTTCAGAGGCCACAACCCAGCCATCTCCTAGCTTTCCAAGAGATAAGGGACGTAAACCATGTGGATCACGTGCAACAAGCATTTCATCTTTAGTCATAATTAAGACCGAATACGCCCCCTTTAATAATGAAAGGGCATTTTTCACCTTTGCACGGAATGGTGAATGCGAGCTTTTCTTAATAAGATGCGCTAGCACTTCTGTATCGGAGCTAGAATGAAAAATACTACCTTGACGCTCTAAATACTGTTTTAAGTGCGTTGCATTGACTAAGTTACCGTTATGAGCAATTGAAAGGCTACCAGTTGAGGAGTGGAATAGTAACGGCTGTACATTTTCAATACCGCCTCCACCTGCAGTCGTATAACGAACGTGAGCAATTGCTGCTTTTCCATTAACTGCCTTTAATTTCTCTTCGTTGAAAACATCGTTCACTAATCCTTCGCCTTTCACCGCGCGAAGATGCTGACCGTCAGAAACGACGATCCCTGCGCCTTCTTGGCCACGGTGTTGAAGAGCATGAAGCCCGTAATAACTAAGGTGCGCTGGATTTGAGTTGCCCCAAATACCAAACACCCCACATTCTTCGTTTAAGCCTCTGAGTTCAGCAAGCATGGGATTGCTCCTTTCCAATTAGAACGGAATTCCTCCACTGTACCTTCTACAAGCACACCGTTGTCACCGTTGATTTTAACAAGCGCATCGTTTGTTACGACACCGATTTTCTGTGCATCTTTTACAATTTCTACAAACGCAGCAGCATTTTCTTCTTTCACTGATACAACGAAACGAGATTGTGTTTCACTGAATAATGCCGTTGTCGCAGAGCCCGCTAATGTAATCTCAACACCTAAGCCATTGGCGCCAAATGTTGTTTCAGCAAGCGCTACTGCAAGACCACCTTCTGCTACATCATGTGCAGATTGTACGATTCCTGTTTTAATCGCTTTAAGCAATGCTTGTTGACGTGCAGCTTCAACTTCTAAGTCAATAGCTGGTGCTTTCCCTGAAATAACCCCATTATTCACTAGTTTTTGAAGCTCAGAACCGCCAAATTCAGTTTTTGTATCGCCGATCACAAATACTACATCGCCAGCAGCTTTTACTTCTTGAGTTGTCACATGTGCTAAATCTTCAATTAGTCCAACCATACCGATTGTTGGTGTTGGGTAAACAGCTTCACCAGAACGTTCGTTATAAAGAGATACGTTACCACCGATTACAGGTGCATTCAGTGCCGTACAAGCTGCTGAAATACCATCAGCTGATTTTTCAATTTGCCAGAAGATTTCTGGTTTCTCAGGATTACCGAAGTTTAAGCAGTCAGTAATCGCTAATGGTGTACCACCAGTTGCTACAATATTACGAGCAGCCTCTGCTACCGCAATGGCACCGCCTACCTCTGGATCTAGGAAAATATAACGAGAATTACAGTCTGTAGTCATCGCTAAACCTTTGTTTGTACCACGAACGCGGATAACTGCTGCATCAGAGCCTGGTGCAACGACTGTTGATGTACGTACTTGATAATCATATTGATCGTAAACCCACTCTTTAGAAGCGATTGTTGGTGCTTTTAAAAGTGCGTTTAATGTTTCTTTGTAATCTGTTACAGCTGGTTCAGCGTTTTCTATCGCCTGGAACTCACCATAGTAAGCAGGCTCTGCAGATGGCTTATGATAAACTGGTGCATCTTCTGCAAGTGCATCAGCAGGTACTTCCGCTACAACTTCACCATTGTGTAATAAGCGAAGCATTTTATCATCTGTCACTCGACCAATTGCCACAGCATCTAAATCATATTTATCAAAAATCGCTTTAATTTCATCTTCGCGACCTTTTTTCACAACAAGTAGCATACGCTCCTGAGATTCAGATAGCATCATTTCATATGCAGTCATGCCTGTCTCACGTTGTGGTACTAAATCTAAGTTCATTTCTACACCAGAGCCAGCCTTAGAAGCCATTTCTGCAGATGAAGAAGTTAGACCAGCAGCACCCATATCTTGAATACCCACTAGAGCATCTGATTTTACTACTTCTAAACACGCTTCAAGTAAAAGTTTCTCCATAAACGGATCCCCTACTTGTACTGCAGGACGTTGGTTCTCTGATTCTTCTGTTAACTCCTCAGATGCGAATGTTGCTCCGTGGATACCATCACGACCTGTTTTTGCGCCGACATACATGACTGTATTTCCTACGCCAGCCGCGATTCCACGTTGAATATCTTTATGGTCAATTAAACCTACACACATTGCATTAACAAGTGGATTGCCTTCATAGCAAGGATCAAATTGAATCTCGCCACCTACAGTAGGAATACCGATACAGTTACCGTAACCTGCGATACCAGCAACTACTTCTTCGAATAAATATTTACCACGCGCCGATTTTAATTCGCCAAAGCGTAGTGAGTTCAGCATCGCAATTGGACGTGCACCCATTGAGAAAACGTCACGGATTATACCACCAACACCCGTTGCAGCACCTTGATAAGGCTCAATTGCTGATGGGTGGTTATGTGATTCCATTTTAAATACAACCGCTTGTTCGTCACCAATATCTACGATACCAGCACCTTCACCTGGACCTTGTAAAACTTGAGGACCCTTTGTAGGGAATTTACGTAACACTGGTTTTGAATTTTTGTATGAGCAGTGCTCAGACCACATTACTGAGAAAAGACCTGTCTCTGTCCAATTTGGCAGACGTCCTAGAATACCTTCTACCATTGCAAATTCTTCGTCTGACATCCCCATACCAGCGTATAGCTTTTCATCTTTAATTTGCTGTGCTGTTGGCTCAAACTTAGTTGTTGACATGATTTTCCCTCCACTGCTTCACAATTGATTTAAATACCGCTAGACCGTCTGCTCCGCCCACTAGTGCATCAACAGCTCGCTCTGGGTGAGGCATCATCCCTAATACATTGCCGCGCTCGTTTACAATCCCCGCGATATCTTCTAAAGAACCGTTTGGATTTTCACCTGAGTACGTGAACACGATTTGATTGTTGTCTTTTAACTTTTGTAAAGTTTCCTCGTCACAGTAGTAGTTACCTTCACCATGTGCGATTGGAATATTGATAACTTGACCTTGCTCATATTGGTTAGTGAATAAGGTATTGTTGTTTTCAACCTTAAGCTGGATTGTACGGCACATGAATTTTAAATTTTTGTTGCGAAGTAATGCACCAGGTAATAAACCCGCTTCCGTTAAAATTTGGAATCCATTACATACCCCTAATACTGGCTTACCAGCATCCGCTGCTTTCTTGACCTCTGCCATAATATTAGATTGGTTTGCCATCGCACCACAGCGAAGATAATCCCCGTACGAGAAGCCTCCTGGAACTAAAATGCCATCAAAGCCACTTAAATCTGTTTCTGTATGCCATACATATTCTACTTCTTCACCTAGCTCGTCTTTAATCGCATGATACATATCGATATCACAGTTTGACCCAGGGAATACGAGTACTGCGAATTTCATGATTAGTTAGCCTCCTCGACTTCGTAACGGTAGTCTTCGATTACAACGTTAGTTAAAACCTTTTCACACATTTCTTTTACTAGAGTATCAATGTCACGTTCTGTATCTTTAATTGTTAGTTCAAGATATTTACCGATACGTAAATCTTCTACTTCAGCGTAACCCATCTTTACTAAAGAACCTTGTACGGCTGAACCTTGTGGATCAAGAATGCTCTCGCGTAATGTTACGTAAATTTTAACTTTTTTCATTGTTATTTGCCTCCGAGTCTAGAAAGTATAATAGTATAAACTTCAGTTAAATTACCAAGGTCTCTACGAAAGACGTCTTTGTCTAACTTTTGCTTTGTAGTAGCATCCCAAAGTCTGCAAGTATCTGGTGATATTTCATCTGCCAGTAGTACACTTCCGTCATTGTCACGTCCGAACTCTAATTTAAAGTCAATTAACGTAACATTGACATCTGCAAATATTGGCTGCAGAACTTTGTTAACAGCTAGTGCACCGTCATAAATGGCTGTCACTTCTTCAGGAGTTGCAAGATCAAGTACATCAATATGTTCCGTTGAAATGAGTGGATCACCAAGCTCGTCGTCTTTATAATAAAACTCAACGATTGGACGTTTTAATGGTGTACCTTCCTCTAAGCCAAGGCGTTTCGCTAAACTACCTGCTGCTATATTACGAACAACAACCTCAATCGGAATAATATCTACCTGTTTTACAAGCTGTTGTGTATCAGACAATTGTTTTACGAAATGTGACGCAATTCCGTAAGCTTGTAATTTTTCGAAAATTAATGAAGTAATGCGGTTATTTAATACGCCTTTTCCTTCAATTTCTTCTTTTTTCTCACCATTAAACGCTGTTGCACTATCCTTGTACTCAACGAGTAGAACATTTGGCTCCTCTGTTGTATACAATTTTTTTGCTTTACCTTCATACAAAAGTTGACCTTTAATCATTTCGTTCTTCCCCCTGATATTATGAATTACGCGCGTATTGTTCAGAATTGAATCGTTCGTATACGATTCAATTCTGTAACATCCGCTTGTGGCTTTAACATTTATTGCTCAATAAATATTAGTTAAGTCCAAGACGCTCAAAAATCATGTCTACATGCTGTAAATGGTAGTTGTAGTCAAAGCACTCATCTAGCTCTTCCTTCGTTAAATACGATGTGATTTTTTCACTCGCATCGACTAACGTACGGAACTGAACTTGCTCATCCCACGCCTGCATCGCTAGAGGTTGTACTGTATCATACGCCTCCTCACGCACTAATCCTTTATCGATAAGTGCTAATAAGATGCGTTGAGAATAAATTAGACCAAAAGTGCGACCCATATTACGTTTCATGTTTTCAGGGAATACTGTTAAGTTTTTCACAAGGTTACCGAAGCGATTTAACATATAGTTAAGTGTAATCGTTGCATCCGGTAAAATTACGCGCTCTGCAGATGAATGTGAAATATCACGCTCATGCCATAAAGCTACGTTTTCATAAGCTGTCACCATATAACCACGCATTAAACGTGACATACCAACCATATTTTCAGACCCGATTGGATTACGTTTATGCGGCATCGCTGACGAACCTTTTTGTCCTTTTGCAAAGGCTTCTTCAACTTCTCGCGTTTCAGATTTCTGCAAGCCGCGAATCTCTGTTGCAAATTTCTCTATTGATGTTGCGATTAATGCCAAAGCACCTAAATACTGCGCATGGCGATCACGTTGTAATGTTTGTGTTGAAATAGGTGATGCTGCAAGTCCTAATTGATCGCATACATATTGCTCAACTCGAGGATCGATATTGGCATATGTTCCAACTGCTCCAGACATTTTTCCTGTTTCAATTACTTTTGCTGCCGCTTCAAAGCGCTCAAGGTTACGCTTCATTTCTTCATACCATAAACCTAGTTTTAAACCGAAAGTCGTTGGCTCAGCATGAACACCATGTGTACGTCCCATCATGACTGTATGCTTATGCTCTTTCGCTTTCGCTGCTATAATATCAATGAAATTCACGATGTCTTTACGTAAAATATCATTCGCTTGTTTAATTAAGTAAGAAAGGGCTGTATCAACTACGTCCGTTGAAGTTAAACCGTAGTGCACCCATTTTCGCTCTTCACCAAGTGTTTCAGATACGGCACGAGTGAATGCTACAACATCATGACGAGTTTCTTGCTCAATCTCTAAAATACGATTTACATCAAATGAAGCATTTTCACGTATTTTAGCTACATCTTCTTTTGGAATGTCTCCTAATTCTGCCCAAGCTTCACATGCTAAAATTTCAACTTCTAGCCAAGCTTGATATTTATTTTGTTCTGTCCAAATTGCGCCCATTTCGGGTCTTGTGTAACGTTCAATCATTGCGTATCTCCTTCTATTCTGACCAAATGCCAGAACTCTCGATTTGTTGTAGTGTTTTCTCTAAGTCTTTTGTCATAATCGTTACGTGGCCCATCTTACGGTTCACCTTAGCTTCAGCTTTCCCATAAAGATGTATAGACCATTCAGGATATTTAGCAATTGAGTTACTAAGTGGCATTACATGCTGCCCTAAAACATTTACCATAATAGATGGTGCCCAAAGTTGTGGTTTACGTAGTGGCCAACCACAAATAGCGCGAATATGCTGATGGAACTGTGAAACATTACATGCTTCTATTGAATAGTGACCTGAATTATGAGGTCTTGGTGCTAATTCATTAATTACGATTCCACCATCTTCTAATACAAACATTTCTACAGCCAGTGTCCCTACTAAATGTAAGTAATCAGCAATCTTCAAGGCTTCTCGTTCTGCAGCCAGTGCTGTTTCCTCTTTTATACGGGCCGGCACGATCGTTTCGTGTAAAATATGATGAACATGAATATTTTCTCCAACTGGCTGACAATATGATTCACCATTACCGTTTCTTTGGACAATAACTGATACCTCTTTCGCGAAAGGTACAAATCCCTCAGCAATACATTGTGAATGAGAGAAAAGGTCTTTTGCTAACGGTAGGTCTTCTACAGATTTTAAAAGCTGCTGCCCTTTGCCATCGTAACCGCCTCTTGCTGTTTTGACTATACAAGGATAACCAATCTTATCGATATTGGCTACTAATTCCTCATATGTATTTGCAACAATATAAGGTGCTACTGGACAACCTGCGTTCACAATCGCTTCCTTCTCAGTCACACGGTTTTGAGTAATGCGTACTAACTCTGGACCCTGCGGAACGTAAGCAATTTGTGTTAAACGTTTTAAGCCTTCGTAATCGATATTTTCAAACTCATACGTTATAACGTCACTTACCTCAGCAAGCTCTTCTAAAGCTGCCTCATCATCATATGGTGCTACAATACGTATATCCGCAACCTGTCCACATGGTGAGTCCATTGATGGTTCAAGAACGGCAATTTTAAAGCCTACTTCTTTAGCAGCAAGTGCCATCATACGGCCAAGCTGTCCTCCTCCGATAATGCCTATCGTTTGCCCTGGATAAATAATCTTTGTCACACTAAGTCACCTGTGCTTTCCAATACTTGTTGCTTTGTGGCTTCACGTCTAGCATCTAGTTTATTAGCAAGCTCTACGTCTGTTGTTGATAAAATTTGCGCCGCTAGCAAGCCTGCATTAGTCGCTCCTGCTTTGCCAATCGCTACTGTTGCTACAGGTACACCGCCAGGCATTTGAACGATTGATAATAGCGAATCAAGACCGTTAAGAGCACGAGATTGTACGGGAACACCAATTACCGGTAACGTTGTTTTAGCTGCTACCATTCCAGGTAAATGCGCAGCTCCACCTGCACCCGCAATAATTACTTGAATACCTCGCTCACGTGCTAATTCTGCATACTCAAACATTAAATCAGGAGTACGATGTGCAGATACAACCTTTTTCTCGTACGGTACTTGTAATTCATCTAAAATATCACATGCATGTTTCATTGTTTCCCAGTCACTTGAACTACCCATAATGACACCGATTTTCGGATTCATGAATTGTCGCTCCTTTTAAACGATAGAAAAATGATCAAATATTGTGCAAGCCTTTATTCCTCATATAGCTTTACTTTTATAACAAAGAAAATCCTCAAATAAACTACTCCCTACCATACACGTGAAAGCAGTTTACTTGAGGACTTATTATGAAAAGAATATGCATATGTACATATCAGTACATATCCCTTCTCGTAACACGCCAAAAGTGCTTTCCCGCATAGTCCAGCATTTACGGTGCCGGGTAGAGACACTAGAGCCAATCCTCTAGCATATATGTGGGACTTATTTGTTTTTCCTTCTCACATTTTAACAAGTGATTTCACTATCGTCAATGCAAAAATGCGAACATTTTATTTTAGCTAATTATGAATGTTCGGATTTTAGTCAAATCTACTCAAAATCTTGATAGTCCATCGCTTTGAATTGTATTTTTTGGCGTAAATACGTTGGTTCTCCATCTACTAAGTGAAAAATAGGCTCTTCTTTTCTTCCCGCTGCCATATAACCATCTCGACGCATTCTTGCCAAACAATCTTCAATTGACTCGTTTTCTTCTACCTCATACCAAATTTGTTTTTTCCCCAAATCTTTCGCCCTTTCAATCTTGAATCCAATTATTTTTCCTCGTATGAGTTCCATTATACCTTGAGATTCTTCATTTAGTATGTATGATTTATTAATTCAAAGTAATTATACCTTTAAGTTTCTGATTGAGGATAAAGTAAAAGAACTGCAGGAATAAAATCTGCAGTTCTTTATTAAGGATTTTGAAATTCGAAAATTCCCAATCCATTATGTCTCGGCATAATTGCGTCAGATGTACATAGAATTCCATTTCCGAACCCATGACATCCGCCAGAGGTTTTAGGCCAACAAATGAGCATAGCGACAGCAACAAATGTTTTTTGTGCGAAAGCGTAGCGACAACAACAGGTGTTTTTTTGTGTGAAAGCGTAGCGACAGCAACAGGTGTTTTTTTGTGTGAAAGCGTAGCGACAGCAACAACACGATGTTGGTCACTCAGGCGTTTGAAGTTCTTAGCCTGAGTTCCTCTTTTCAGCGGATGTTTAGAGATCCGCTGAAAGAAGTTAAATAGGCACCTAGGAAAAGGCACAATAAAAAAGCATTGAGTACAATAAGAACCAAACGGATATCGCCTTTAATGCCAAAACTTGCGCTAATTATCCCCATTCCCCCTAATGCAAATGGTGTAAATATACTTATATCGTAAAGGAAATTAAAAAAACTACCATACCATTTTGTTGGATCATAGCCAAACATAAAAAATATAATCATGAAGGACAAGATAGATATAGCAGAAAAGATGTTACGCCTCATTTTAATTCCCCCACTAACAGACCACGATTTGTGTTAATTTTTCAACTTAAAATTCGCTAGTAATGCTCGTCCCACTTTTACTTTAAGCTATAATTTATCAGGCGTGTTGATTAGGAAAAAATAGGTTTATTATTGATCGATGAAAGGGTTATTCTTGTTGCTATTTAGTGTCGAGCCCCAAAACAGAATTGCTAAAGCTACTTTTGTTCGTTTTATAAGAATACTTTGAAGATTTATCGAAACAAAATCGCTCTTTATCGAAACTATTTGAGCTTTTATCGAAACAAAATCTCATTTTATCGAAACTATTTGGGCTTTTATCGAAAAACAAGCTCTTTCTATCAAAGAAATCAACCACATGTTATGATGAAGAGCATGTAGCGGAAAAATTAGGGTGGATAAAAATAGTTAATCAACACACCTGATAATTTATAATTCTATATTAAATGTTGAGGTGAGGTGAGCACAATGTGAAGCTTCCCAAAACGTTCTATCCGTCGATTTGATGTTTTAATCGGTCGATTCAATGGTTTTATCCGTCGTTTCGGCTCTTCTATCCGTCTGTTCGATAATTCTAACCGTCGCTTTTGTTTCTAATCGTTTCACCAGCAGTCTTCTAAGGCAGTTTTTTAACAGGAATGTAGAGGTATCAAAATCTATAAATTTTAGTTAGTATATCATTTCATAAAAAGACATTGAAGTACGTATAAATTTCTTATTACCAAATTACTAGTGGGGCAACTGAAACTACAAACAACGATTCCTAGTATAAAAAGGTACGACAGTAATCATTATTGCGGAAATCAGGGTAGGCTTTTTGTACATGCGACTCGCCTAGGAATTTAGAAAGTGTGGGCAAATGAGAAAATACATGGCGCTCAAAGGAGATCCACGTATCATGAATGAGGCAAATTAAGCAGATCTAGATGTCGAAATTGAGCTTTAACAACGAAATATCGGTTGCTAGACATCCCTGAAAAGTAATTTAGACCCGCATTCATCTCACCACCTATTGAGGTGCGAGACTTCTGTAACTGACGTTGTACTTACCTTACAAGAAATATCTGTAGCTGACGTTGCACTTACGATACAAAAATATTTGCTGAAATAAATTAAATGAGGCAAGAAAAAAGCATTCGTTGCCATATCGCTACGAATGCTTCTGAACATTTACATCAAGTTGTAAACCAAGGAACCGTAAAAGATTCACAATTAGCTAGTTAAGACCAAAAGTTTTATATAAAGGAAGTTACCTCATAATGAGGGCACTGCTTTCTTAAATTACTTATGCCTATCCAAAAATATTCAAGGCTATAATGCGTTATTTATTTTCACAGAAAAAAGCCACTGATTTCTCAGTGGCTTTTGTGTGCCTAGCGACGTCCTACTCTCACAGGGGGAAGCCCCCAACTACCATCGGCGCTAAAGAGCTTAACTTCCGTGTTCGGTATGGGAACGGGTGTGACCTCTTTGCCATCATCACTAGACTATTTTCGGCTTTCAATATACATCGTATTTCTTCGTCAGCTTCTGTCGTTCAGTCAGTCACGTACTTGAGTACGCTCCTTTCCTCTCTCCATCTCTTCCTCGAACTACTCGTATCTTGAAACCCTTGATGAAAGAATTGTTCTTTCAAAACTGGATAAACGGTGCATTGAATGTTTCAAACATTGTGGTTAAGTCCTCGATCGATTAGTATTCGTCAGCTCCATGTGTCACCACACTTCCACCTCGAACCTATCTACCTCATCGTCTTTGAGGGATCTTACTTACTTGCGTAATGGGAAATCTCATCTTGAGGGGGGCTTCATGCTTAGATGCTTTCAGCACTTATCCCGTCCACACATAGCTACCCAGCGATGCCTTTGGCAAGACAACTGGTACACCAGCGGTGTGTCCATCCCGGTCCTCTCGTACTAAGGACAGCTCCTCTCAAATTTCCTACGCCCACGACGGATAGGGACCGAACTGTCTCACGACGTTCTGAACCCAGCTCGCGTACCGCTTTAATGGGCGAACAGCCCAACCCTTGGGACCGACTACAGCCCCAGGATGCGATGAGCCGACATCGAGGTGCCAAACCTCCCCGTCGATGTGGACTCTTGGGGGAGATAAGCCTGTTATCCCCGGGGTAGCTTTTATCCGTTGAGCGATGGCCCTTCCATGCGGAACCACCGGATCACTAAGCCCGTCTTTCGACCCTGCTCGACTTGTAGGTCTCGCAGTCAAGCTCCCTTGTGCCTTTACACTCTACGAATGATTTCCAACCATTCTGAGGGAACCTTTGGGCGCCTCCGTTACCTTTTAGGAGGCGACCGCCCCAGTCAAACTGTCCGCCTGACACTGTCTCCTACCCCGCTAAGGGGCATGGGTTAGAATTTCAATACAACCAGGGTAGTATCCCACCGACGCCTCCTTCGAAGCTGGCGCTCCGAGATCTCTGGCTCCTACCTATCCTGTACAAGTTGTACCAAAATTCAATATCAGGCTACAGTAAAGCTCCACGGGGTCTTTCCGTCCTGTCGCGGGTAACCTGCATCTTCACAGGTACTATAATTTCACCGAGTCTCTCGTTGAGACAGTGCCCAGATCGTTACGCCTTTCGTGCGGGTCGGAACTTACCCGACAAGGAATTTCGCTACCTTAGGACCGTTATAGTTACGGCCGCCGTTTACTGGGGCTTCAATTCGCAGCTTCGCTTGCGCTAACCACTCCTCTTAACCTTCCAGCACCGGGCAGGCGTCAGCCCCTATACGTCACCTTACGGTTTTGCAGAGACCTGTGTTTTTGCTAAACAGTCGCCTGGGCCTATTCACTGCGGCTCTCATGCGCTTGCACGCTCAAGAGCACCCCTTCTCCCGAAGTTACGGGGTCATTTTGCCGAGTTCCTTAACGAGAGTTCTCTCGCACACCTTAGGATTCTCTCCTCGACTACCTGTGTCGGTTTGCGGTACGGGCACCTCTCACCTCGATAGAGGCTTTTCTTGGCAGTGTGAAATCAGGAACTTCGTCCATACGGACTCGCCATCACAGCTCAACGTTACAGTGTGCGGATTTGCCTACACACACGCCTTACTGCTTGGACGCGCACAACCAACGGCGCGCTTACCCTATCCTACTGCGTCCCCCCATTTCTCAAACGGTGAGGAGGTGGTACAGGAATATCAACCTGTTGTCCATCGCCTACGCCTATCGGCCTCGGCTTAGGTCCCGACTAACCCTGAGCGGACGAGCCTTCCTCAGGAAACCTTAGTCATACGGTGGACGGGATTCTCACCCGTCTTTCGCTACTCATACCGGCATTCTCACTTCTAAGCGCTCCACCAGTCCTTCCGATCTGACTTCAACGCACTTAGAACGCTCTCCTACCACTGACATCATAGATGTCAATCCACAGCTTCGGTGAATCGTTTAGCCCCGATACATTTTCGGCGCAGCGTCACTCGACCAGTGAGCTATTACGCACTCTTTAAATGATGGCTGCTTCTAAGCCAACATCCTGGTTGTCTGTGCAACGCCACATCCTTTTCCACTTAACGATTACTTTGGGACCTTAGCTGGTGGTCTGGGCTGTTTCCCTTTTGACTACGGATCTTATCACTCGCAGTCTGACTCCCGTGTATAAATATCTGGCATTCGGAGTTTGTCTGAATTCGGTAAACCGGGATGGCCCCCTAGTCCAAACAGTGCTCTACCTCCAGTATTCTCATCACGAGGCTAGCCCTAAAGCTATTTCGGAGAGAACCAGCTATCTCCAAGTTCGATTGGAATTTCTCCGCTACCCACACCTCATCCCCGCACTTTTCAACGTGCGTGGGTTCGGGCCTCCAGTAAGTGTTACCTCACCTTCACCCTGGACATGGGTAGATCACCTGGTTTCGGGTCTACGACCACGTACTAATTCGCCCTATTCAGACTCGCTTTCGCTGCGGCTCCGCCTTCTAAAGCTTAACCTCGCACGTAATCGTAACTCGCCGGTTCATTCTACAAAAGGCACGCTATCACCCATTAACGGGCTCTAACTACTTGTAGGCACACGGTTTCAGGATCTCTTTCACTCCCCTTCCGGGGTGCTTTTCACCTTTCCCTCACGGTACTGGTTCACTATCGGTCACTAGGTAGTATTTAGCCTTGGGAGATGGTCCTCCCGGATTCCGACGGAATTTCACGTGTTCCGCCGTACTCAGGATCCACTCAGGAGAGAACGAACTTTCGACTACAGGGCTTTTACCTGCTCTGGCGGACCTTTCCAAGTCGCTTCATCTAACTCGCTCTTTTGTAACTCCGTATAGAGTGTCCTACAACCCCAAGAGGCAAGCCTCTTGGTTTGGGCTCTTCCCGTTTCGCTCGCCGCTACTCAGGGAATCGATTTTTCTTTCTCTTCCTCCAGGTACTTAGATGTTTCAGTTCCCTGGGTCTGCCTTCAAGACGCTATGAATTCACGTCAAGATACTACGCGATTAAACGTAGTGGGTTCCCCCATTCGGAAATCTCCGGATCAAAGCTCACTTACAGCTCCCCGAAGCATATCGGTGTTAGTGCCGTCCTTCTTCGGCTCCTAGTGCCAAGGCATTCGCCGTGCGCCCTTAATAACTTAACCAAGTTATTAAGCCTATAAAAAAACTTAAAAAATTAATGTGTTTGTTACAATTTCAATGTCGTTTTATCCAGTTTTCAAAGAACAAGTTTTGAAGTGTTTCATTCGTAAGAATGAACCTTCAAAACTGAACGCAAAACGTAATCTTACAAACCCTAGGTTTGTATTCCGAAAATATCCTTAGAAAGGAGGTGATCCAGCCGCACCTTCCGATACGGCTACCTTGTTACGACTTCACCCCAATCATCTATCCCACCTTCGGCGGCTGGCTCCAAAAGGTTACCCCACCGACTTCGGGTGTTACAAACTCTCGTGGTGTGACGGGCGGTGTGTACAAGGCCCGGGAACGTATTCACCGCGGCATGCTGATCCGCGATTACTAGCGATTCCGGCTTCATGTAGGCGAGTTGCAGCCTACAATCCGAACTGAGAACGACTTTATCGGATTAGCTCCCTCTCGCGAGTTGGCAACCGTTTGTATCGTCCATTGTAGCACGTGTGTAGCCCAGGTCATAAGGGGCATGATGATTTGACGTCATCCCCACCTTCCTCCGGTTTGTCACCGGCAGTCACCTTAGAGTGCCCAACTAAATGATGGCAACTAAGATCAAGGGTTGCGCTCGTTGCGGGACTTAACCCAACATCTCACGACACGAGCTGACGACAACCATGCACCACCTGTCACCGTTGTCCCCGAAGGGAAAACCATATCTCTACAGTGGTCAACGGGATGTCAAGACCTGGTAAGGTTCTTCGCGTTGCTTCGAATTAAACCACATGCTCCACCGCTTGTGCGGGCCCCCGTCAATTCCTTTGAGTTTCAGTCTTGCGACCGTACTCCCCAGGCGGAGTGCTTAATGCGTTAGCTGCAGCACTAAGGGGCGGAAACCCCCTAACACTTAGCACTCATCGTTTACGGCGTGGACTACCAGGGTATCTAATCCTGTTTGCTCCCCACGCTTTCGCGCCTCAGCGTCAGTTACAGACCAGAAAGTCGCCTTCGCCACTGGTGTTCCTCCAAATCTCTACGCATTTCACCGCTACACTTGGAATTCCACTTTCCTCTTCTGCACTCAAGTCCCCCAGTTTCCAATGACCCTCCACGGTTGAGCCGTGGGCTTTCACATCAGACTTAAAGGACCGCCTGCGCGCGCTTTACGCCCAATAATTCCGGACAACGCTTGCCACCTACGTATTACCGCGGCTGCTGGCACGTAGTTAGCCGTGGCTTTCTAATAAGGTACCGTCAAGGTACAGCCAGTTACTACTGTACTTGTTCTTCCCTTACAACAGAGTTTTACGATCCGAAAACCTTCTTCACTCACGCGGCGTTGCTCCATCAGGCTTTCGCCCATTGTGGAAGATTCCCTACTGCTGCCTCCCGTAGGAGTCTGGGCCGTGTCTCAGTCCCAGTGTGGCCGATCACCCTCTCAGGTCGGCTACGCATCGTCGCCTTGGTGAGCCGTTACCTCACCAACTAGCTAATGCGCCGCGGGCCCATCTTATAGCGACAGCCGAAACCGTCTTTCAGTGTTTCACCATGAGGTAAAACAGATTATTCGGTATTAGCCCCGGTTTCCCGGAGTTATCCCAAACTATAAGGTAGGTTGCCCACGTGTTACTCACCCGTCCGCCGCTAACGTCAAAGGAGCAAGCTCCTTCTCTGTTCGCTCGACTTGCATGTATTAGGCACGCCGCCAGCGTTCGTCCTGAGCCAGGATCAAACTCTCCATAAAAGAAATTTGATTAGCTCAAATTGTTTTGCTGGCATCATGTTTGATGTCCAAAATTTTGTTTCGTTCACCAACTCAAGGTTAGTTACTAAAAACTTTATTGATTACGTTTTGCTTGTTCAGTTTTCAAGGTTCATTCCGTCGCCGTTTTGTTTCAGCAACTTTTTCAGTATAACATTTCTTGTTTTCGTTGTCAAATCTTTTTTTGAAAGTTTCTCAACTTCGTTTCAGAAGCGACAACTCTTTATATACTATCACTCTCGAATTCGTATGTCAACATCTTTTTAATGTTTTTCGAATTCGTTTTGTTTCTACGTCGTCTTAGCGACAATTAATAATTTATCATGATTCTAAAACATTCGCAAGTGTTTTTTTGCTATTAAATTATCTTTTTTATAAATCTTGAATTAGTAAGCTATTTTACGATTTTTCGAGTATTAAATAACTCTTATAATTTTTTAGCTACCTCTATATTTGTATTGCTATACATCTCTTTCTTATAAATCTCAACAAACTAAATTAAAGGAAATCCTTATTTCGGCTCTTCACCAAAACATCTGCTTGACTAAGAGCCGTATTCAATTCATTCTACATTGCACTCGAGTCAAATCGTTTCCTTATAGTGTTGCAGGTTACGCATAAAAAAGTGACGACGTTGTAAGGCTTTAATGAGGTTATTTTTCCCTTCAACTGCCGCATTGGTGAAACGTAATTGATGGTAATTACAAACAGTCTTGCACTTTAGGATGAAAAATTATGCGCAAAGTGTCGCCTGTTCGCAGAAATATGCTTATAATTCAAGGATGGTGCGTCCTGGAATAATATCTAAAAATGTGCCATTTCGCAAGTCATGCAAACCAGTATTGTAGGTATGCCCCTTGCGAATGGCAAAATCATCAAGTCCAAGCACGAGATTTTGACAATGAGATGTCTTGTGCTGACAGGCTTGTTGAACACGTGAAGCTTCTTTCTTTTTCCATGTTTTCACGATACGAGCTACCGTTGTCGCAGGTGTTTCCGTTACACGCGCTGTATGTGTGATAGTTGCCCCAATTGCTTGTTTTGGTAAAGTCGCTTCAAATGCCTTTGTATAGCGCTTGTTAGGTGCTACAAATTCATAATGCCAGACGAAAGCAGCTATATACGCTTTACAAGAAAGACGAATAGCAGGCAACTTTAAATAAACTCGACACCCAAAAGCATCAAGGTGACGGACTGTACGTCTATAACTAATCCCCCGACGAATCGTTTGATTAGACTTGCAAATGAGACATGATTGCTTCAATTCGATTGGCTCACATCGATGAGAATCTGTTGGTCTATTTTTTCGGTTGCAATAATTTTTAATTTTGGTAAATCCCATAAATCCTTGATAGAATGAGAGTGCATCTGTATACCTCGCTGATTTGTTTGGTGGTACTCTCAACTCTAGCGGATACAGGTGCTTTTTTGTATTCATTTTTAATCAAGAACAAATTTTGGCGTTGAGCCCTTATTCCTAATCAAAATATAGTCCTTTTTAAACAACTCTCTCAAGCTTTCTTCGACATCATTAGTTAGTCAGATGTGCACAACCACATACAAGATATATCGATTCAAACAATCTTGTAGAAGATTTCCTTAGTGATGAACACCTCGCGCTTGATACCACACATTTTGAGTCACGTGATCAGCGAAACATACTGAAAAAACATGGCCCTCTATCAAAGAAGAACACACTACTTGGCTCGCTGCACAAACTGAAATTAAAGAAAGTCAATCGACAGAATCAAACGTCAGGTAGATACTTCACTTGAAACGCTTTATAGAACGCCCAATTGAATCAAACTGGGGCATCAGAAAAAAATTGATGGCAAAAATACATTCTGTTATAGCTCCAAAGGTTATCTTGCTGTTTCAATAAAGGATCAATACATCGTGAGTCGTTTGATGCCATCGGATAATTTATCAGATAGCAAAGTAGCTATCCCTCTTTTAATAAAAGCAGAAAGTATATTGTCGAGTCACTTTATGACGCCGATTTGGATGGTTATATATTGAACCGATTTATCGCCAGGTTTATGCCCGACAAATGCGCGTAATCATTCTCTATAATGTCCGCAATAAAAGCGAGTAACTTGGATTGGAGGAGCATTTCAGACCGACATATGTACGTGAACCACAGCTACTGTTATGACAACTTCGATGAAAGTAACGAACACTAAAATTCACAAAATCATAGGAATGTGAAAGCTATCCGTTATGTGATGATCTTTGTCAGAAGGTTTTTAAAATCAATTTGACATGGATTACGAAATTTCACGTCCAGCACGTGACTCTGAACTTAGGAAACAACTGTGTAAAGAGCGAACAGCCATTGAACATGTAAATTCATACTTAAGCAATATTTTCAGTTAAACAATGCCCGTCGCAGAATAGGAAGAAAAGCTAAACTTCATTTCAACCTGGTGACGTTTATAATGACTGCAAATTAGCATTAGATCGTCTCAATACTTTATTACAAACACAAACTCAAGCAGCATAATTTTAAAACGTAAGTCTTCTTAATAGAGCAGTCTAAGCTCTGGGAAAATATGATTTATGAAATTGATTTATTGAATAAAGAAAAACCCCGAATAGGTCCACTTTTTTAAAGTGTTCACTATTCGGGGTTCAGTTTATTTTATTCCATAAAATAAAAACAGCCAGCACACAGCTGACTGTTTCTTTGCCTAGCGACGTCCTACTCTCACAGGGGGAAGCCCCCAACTACCATCGGCGCTAAAGAGCTTAACTTCCGTGTTCGGTATGGGAACGGGTGTGACCTCTTTGCCATCATCACTAGACTATTTTCGACCTCCAATACACGGCGTATTACTACGTCAGCTTCTCTCGCTCAATCGGTCACGTACGGAGGTACGCTCCCTCATTCACTCGTTTGCTTCCTTGTACTACTTGTGTCTTGAAGCTCTCTTTGGCTTTCAATATACGTCGCATTTCTTCGTCAGCTTCTGTCGTTCAGTCAGTCACGTACTTGAGTACGCTCCTTTCCTCTCTCCATCTCTTCCTCGAACTACTCGTATCTTGAAACCCTTGATGAAAGAATAATTGTTCTTTCAAAACTGGATAAACGGTGCATTGAATGTTTCAAACATTGTGGTTAAGTCCTCGATCGATTAGTATTCGTCAGCTCCATGTGTCACCACACTTCCACCTCGAACCTATCTACCTCATCGTCTTTGAGGGATCTTACTTACTTGCGTAATGGGAAATCTCATCTTGAGGGGGGCTTCATGCTTAGATGCTTTCAGCACTTATCCCGTCCACACATAGCTACCCAGCGATGCCTTTGGCAAGACAACTGGTACACCAGCGGTGTGTCCATCCCGGTCCTCTCGTACTAAGGACAGCTCCTCTCAAATTTCCTACGCCCACGACGGATAGGGACCGAACTGTCTCACGACGTTCTGAACCCAGCTCGCGTACCGCTTTAATGGGCGAACAGCCCAACCCTTGGGACCGACTACAGCCCCAGGATGCGATGAGCCGACATCGAGGTGCCAAACCTCCCCGTCGATGTGGACTCTTGGGGGAGATAAGCCTGTTATCCCCGGGGTAGCTTTTATCCGTTGAGCGATGGCCCTTCCATGCGGAACCACCGGATCACTAAGCCCGTCTTTCGACCCTGCTCGACTTGTAGGTCTCGCAGTCAAGCTCCCTTGTGCCTTTACACTCTACGAATGATTTCCAACCATTCTGAGGGAACCTTTGGGCGCCTCCGTTACCTTTTAGGAGGCGACCGCCCCAGTCAAACTGTCCGCCTGACACTGTCTCCTACCCCGCTAAGGGGCATGGGTTAGAATTTCAATACAACCAGGGTAGTATCCCACCGACGCCTCCTTCGAAGCTGGCGCTCCGAGATCTCTGGCTCCTACCTATCCTGTACAAGTTGTACCAAAATTCAATATCAGGCTACAGTAAAGCTCCACGGGGTCTTTCCGTCCTGTCGCGGGTAACCTGCATCTTCACAGGTACTATAATTTCACCGAGTCTCTCGTTGAGACAGTGCCCAGATCGTTACGCCTTTCGTGCGGGTCGGAACTTACCCGACAAGGAATTTCGCTACCTTAGGACCGTTATAGTTACGGCCGCCGTTTACTGGGGCTTCAATTCGCAGCTTCGCTTGCGCTAACCACTCCTCTTAACCTTCCAGCACCGGGCAGGCGTCAGCCCCTATACGTCACCTTACGGTTTTGCAGAGACCTGTGTTTTTGCTAAACAGTCGCCTGGGCCTATTCACTGCGGCTCTCATGCGCTTGCACGCTCAAGAGCACCCCTTCTCCCGAAGTTACGGGGTCATTTTGCCGAGTTCCTTAACGAGAGTTCTCTCGCACACCTTAGGATTCTCTCCTCGACTACCTGTGTCGGTTTGCGGTACGGGCACCTCTCACCTCGATAGAGGCTTTTCTTGGCAGTGTGAAATCAGGAACTTCGTCCATACGGACTCGCCATCACAGCTCAACGTTACAGTGTGCGGATTTGCCTACACACACGCCTTACTGCTTGGACGCGCACAACCAACGGCGCGCTTACCCTATCCTACTGCGTCCCCCCATTTCTCAAACGGTGAGGAGGTGGTACAGGAATATCAACCTGTTGTCCATCGCCTACGCCTATCGGCCTCGGCTTAGGTCCCGACTAACCCTGAGCGGACGAGCCTTCCTCAGGAAACCTTAGTCATACGGTGGACGGGATTCTCACCCGTCTTTCGCTACTCATACCGGCATTCTCACTTCTAAGCGCTCCACCAGTCCTTCCGATCTGACTTCAACGCACTTAGAACGCTCTCCTACCACTGACATCATAGATGTCAATCCACAGCTTCGGTGAATCGTTTAGCCCCGATACATTTTCGGCGCAGCGTCACTCGACCAGTGAGCTATTACGCACTCTTTAAATGATGGCTGCTTCTAAGCCAACATCCTGGTTGTCTGTGCAACGCCACATCCTTTTCCACTTAACGATTACTTTGGGACCTTAGCTGGTGGTCTGGGCTGTTTCCCTTTTGACTACGGATCTTATCACTCGCAGTCTGACTCCCGTGTATAAATATCTGGCATTCGGAGTTTGTCTGAATTCGGTAAACCGGGATGGCCCCCTAGTCCAAACAGTGCTCTACCTCCAGTATTCTCATCACGAGGCTAGCCCTAAAGCTATTTCGGAGAGAACCAGCTATCTCCAAGTTCGATTGGAATTTCTCCGCTACCCACACCTCATCCCCGCACTTTTCAACGTGCGTGGGTTCGGGCCTCCAGTAAGTGTTACCTCACCTTCACCCTGGACATGGGTAGATCACCTGGTTTCGGGTCTACGACCACGTACTAATTCGCCCTATTCAGACTCGCTTTCGCTGCGGCTCCGCCTTCTAAAGCTTAACCTCGCACGTAATCGTAACTCGCCGGTTCATTCTACAAAAGGCACGCTATCACCCATTAACGGGCTCTAACTACTTGTAGGCACACGGTTTCAGGATCTCTTTCACTCCCCTTCCGGGGTGCTTTTCACCTTTCCCTCACGGTACTGGTTCACTATCGGTCACTAGGTAGTATTTAGCCTTGGGAGATGGTCCTCCCGGATTCCGACGGAATTTCACGTGTTCCGCCGTACTCAGGATCCACTCAGGAGAGAACGAACTTTCGACTACAGGGCTTTTACCTGCTCTGGCGGACCTTTCCAAGTCGCTTCATCTAACTCGCTCTTTTGTAACTCCGTATAGAGTGTCCTACAACCCCAAGAGGCAAGCCTCTTGGTTTGGGCTCTTCCCGTTTCGCTCGCCGCTACTCAGGGAATCGATTTTTCTTTCTCTTCCTCCAGGTACTTAGATGTTTCAGTTCCCTGGGTCTGCCTTCAAGACGCTATGAATTCACGTCAAGATACTACGCGATTAAACGTAGTGGGTTCCCCCATTCGGAAATCTCCGGATCAAAGCTCACTTACAGCTCCCCGAAGCATATCGGTGTTAGTGCCGTCCTTCTTCGGCTCCTAGTGCCAAGGCATTCGCCGTGCGCCCTTAATAACTTAACCAAGTTATTAAGCCTATAAAAAAACTTAAAAAATTAATGTGTTTGTTACAATTTCAATGTCGTTTTATCCAGTTTTCAAAGAACAAGTTTTGAAGTGTTTCATTCGTAAGAATGAACCTTCAAAACTGAACGCAAAACGTAATCTTACAAACCCTAGGTTTGTATTCCGAAAATATCCTTAGAAAGGAGGTGATCCAGCCGCACCTTCCGATACGGCTACCTTGTTACGACTTCACCCCAATCATCTATCCCACCTTCGGCGGCTGGCTCCAAAAGGTTACCCCACCGACTTCGGGTGTTACAAACTCTCGTGGTGTGACGGGCGGTGTGTACAAGGCCCGGGAACGTATTCACCGCGGCATGCTGATCCGCGATTACTAGCGATTCCGGCTTCATGTAGGCGAGTTGCAGCCTACAATCCGAACTGAGAACGACTTTATCGGATTAGCTCCCTCTCGCGAGTTGGCAACCGTTTGTATCGTCCATTGTAGCACGTGTGTAGCCCAGGTCATAAGGGGCATGATGATTTGACGTCATCCCCACCTTCCTCCGGTTTGTCACCGGCAGTCACCTTAGAGTGCCCAACTAAATGATGGCAACTAAGATCAAGGGTTGCGCTCGTTGCGGGACTTAACCCAACATCTCACGACACGAGCTGACGACAACCATGCACCACCTGTCACCGTTGTCCCCGAAGGGAAAACCATATCTCTACAGTGGTCAACGGGATGTCAAGACCTGGTAAGGTTCTTCGCGTTGCTTCGAATTAAACCACATGCTCCACCGCTTGTGCGGGCCCCCGTCAATTCCTTTGAGTTTCAGTCTTGCGACCGTACTCCCCAGGCGGAGTGCTTAATGCGTTAGCTGCAGCACTAAGGGGCGGAAACCCCCTAACACTTAGCACTCATCGTTTACGGCGTGGACTACCAGGGTATCTAATCCTGTTTGCTCCCCACGCTTTCGCGCCTCAGCGTCAGTTACAGACCAGAAAGTCGCCTTCGCCACTGGTGTTCCTCCAAATCTCTACGCATTTCACCGCTACACTTGGAATTCCACTTTCCTCTTCTGCACTCAAGTCCCCCAGTTTCCAATGACCCTCCACGGTTGAGCCGTGGGCTTTCACATCAGACTTAAAGGACCGCCTGCGCGCGCTTTACGCCCAATAATTCCGGACAACGCTTGCCACCTACGTATTACCGCGGCTGCTGGCACGTAGTTAGCCGTGGCTTTCTAATAAGGTACCGTCAAGGTACAGCCAGTTACTACTGTACTTGTTCTTCCCTTACAACAGAGTTTTACGATCCGAAAACCTTCTTCACTCACGCGGCGTTGCTCCATCAGGCTTTCGCCCATTGTGGAAGATTCCCTACTGCTGCCTCCCGTAGGAGTCTGGGCCGTGTCTCAGTCCCAGTGTGGCCGATCACCCTCTCAGGTCGGCTACGCATCGTCGCCTTGGTGAGCCGTTACCTCACCAACTAGCTAATGCGCCGCGGGCCCATCTTATAGCGACAGCCGAAACCGTCTTTCAGTATTTCACCATGAAGTGAAATAGATTATTCGGTATTAGCCCCGGTTTCCCGGAGTTATCCCAAACTATAAGGTAGGTTGCCCACGTGTTACTCACCCGTCCGCCGCTAACGTCAAAGGAGCAAGCTCCTTCTCTGTTCGCTCGACTTGCATGTATTAGGCACGCCGCCAGCGTTCGTCCTGAGCCAGGATCAAACTCTCCATAAAAGAAATTTGATTAGCTCAAATTGTTTTGCTGGCATCATGTTTGATGTCCAAAATTTTGTTTCGTTCACCAACTCAAGGTTAGTTACTAAAAACTTTATTGATTACGTTTTGCTTGTTCAGTTTTCAAGGTTCATTATTCTGTCACGCTTAAGTGACTTTCTATACTTTAACATAATGTTAACTCTACGTCAACTCTTTATGTTAGTATTTTTTATGTTGTTGTTTATGTTTCGTAACAACGTGTTTAAATATATCACTAATCTTCTAGTAATACAACCGTATTTAAAAAGAAAAATAATTCCGTGAAATTGAATTCATAGAAAAATGAATCCTTTCCTATATAAATGTTTCTGTAAAAAATTATTCTTCCCAACAAAAAAAGCTGCTCACAAATATCGTCAAATCGAATTTGTGAACAGCTTCTATTTTATAAAGTTGCTAGATACAATAAGAAGATTACCGCGAAGACATACATAATCGGATTTACTTCTTTCGCTCTCCCTTTAATAATCATTGTTAATGGATAGAAAATGAAACCTACTGCAATACCAGTTGCAATTGAATATGTTAACGGCATCATAATCATTGTTAAGAATGATGGTACTGCGATTTCAAAACGATTCCAAGCAATTTGGCCTAAAGAAGAAACCATTAAAACTCCTACTATTATTAATGCTGGAGCAGTAACAGCTGGAGTAACAACTCCTAACAACGGTAAAAAGAATAGTGATAATAAAAATAAACATCCAGTTACAATTGAAGCGAAACCTGAACGGGCACCAGCTGCTACACCTGAAGAAGATTCGACATAAGATGTAATAGTAGATGTACCCAAAATTGAACCAATAATCGTTGCAATTGAATCAGAAATTAAAGCTTTACCCGCGCGTGGTAAACGATTATCTTTAACTAATCCTGCTTGGTTAGCTACCGCAATCAATGTCCCTGCATTATCAAAGAAGTCAACAAATAAGAAAGTTAAAATTACTGACAGCATTGATAATGTATAAAAGCTTGGGTCAGAGAAAGAACTGAATAGCGCTCCAAACGTTGGTGAAATGCTAGGTGGTGCTGATACAACTTTTTCAGGCAAATCAACTAGGCCTGTAAACATACCAACGATTGATGTTATTACCATTCCGTAGAATACGCCGCCTTTAATACCACGCACCATTAAAATAACTGTCACTATAATACCGAAAATCGCTAGCAATACTTGTGGTTCGTGTAAATTACCGATACCAACTAAAGTTGCATTATTTTTAACTATAATGTGTGCATTTTGCATCCCAATAAAAGCTATGAATAAACCGATACCAGCACCTACTGCTAATTTTAATTCCATAGGGATAGCATTAATTAATTTTTCACGTAAGCCTGTTAATGTTAATAATAAGAAAAATAGACCTGAAATAAATACTGCTGCTAGTGCATGCTGCCACGGACTACCATTTACTAATACTACTGTATAAGCAAAAAATGCATTAAGTCCCAAACCTGGTGCTAAAGCGAGCGGATACTTTGCCAAGATCCCCATAATAAAACAACCAATTGCTGCTGACACTGCAGTTGCAACAAACACTGCTCCATAATCCATACGTAAAGCGTCTGGTAAATCCTTTACATTCGCTAATGTCAATGTTACTGGGTTTACCACTAAAATGTAAGCCATTGCTAAGAACGTTGTAAAACCACCAAGAACTTCGCGGCGATAATTAGTTCCTAATTCATCGAACATGAAATACTTTTTCATTTTAAAGAAATCCTCCGTATGGTCGTCTTCAATATCGAAAACAAAAAAGACACGCTGACTACTCTACTAGTCGCATGTCTACGATACATTTCATCACCGTTTTTGTGTGAAATTGATTAGTTTCTATACATTGATATATATAACTAAAATCGTAGTCAAGTTATTTACGGTAACTTGGTAGAAACTCACGGGCCTTATCCCCGACATTATACGACGACTTATTTAATTTACAATCGTAATATATCATTTCATTTTTCAGATTTCAACCCTATTTCCGAACATTTTTCATAAATAAAATACGAAAGTTCGTGTAAAATACTTATTTAATGTTCATGTTCTCTAAAATTAACGTTTATTTTTATATTAATCTTGAAAATCAAATATTCTTTGTGCACATTCAAACGGCAAACCGTCTGCAAAACTACCTCACTGCTCATCAATAAATTCAGAACCATTAATTGCATGCTCCATCAATACAGACGCTTTAAAGTACGCTGTTAAAACGATCGTACTACAGCTATATTTCAAACATCTTTTAATATGATAGCTCTATCAGTACAGAACGACTTCGCAGACTATACAACCTATATATTATCGAATACCGTCAACGCAACCACTAAATGGACGGTGTAGGAATATAGATTACATAACTGCTCAAAACCTTAAAAAGCGCGAAAATCAATTTTAGAAACGTTGATTTTTCGCGCTTTTCTGATGTGACTTTTTTAAATTTCTTTTCTGCGTCGTAATAACAAACCCGCTAAAGCTACTAAGACTAAACCAATTACTTGATATAAAGTTGTGTTACTTTCCCCTGTTTGAGGTAAGCGTTCATTTGAAGTTTGTTGCTTCTCTTTGTCAGCTTTTACATTTTGAACATCTTTGTTGATTTGCTTTTCTACTACATTACCCGCATTTTTTAGATCATATGTTTTTTCAATCGGTTTCACCAGTTGTTCTTCTTGTTTCTCTGGAATTTTTTGATCCTCTACATTACCTGTATCTTCGGAGTCTTTCGTTCCATTCTGTTCCACTGGTTGTTCTGGTTTTGGTTCCTCTACTACATTACCCTCATATTTAGGGTCATATGTTTTTTCAATTGGTTCTATCGGTTTTTCACTCGGCACCACTGGTTTTTCACTTGGTTCTACCGGTTTTTCTGGTGTTACCGGTTTTTCACTTGGTCCCACCGGTTTTTCTGGTGTTGTCGGTTTTTCACTTGGCCCCACCGGCTTTTCTGGTGTTGTCGGTTTTTCACTTGGCTCCACCGGTTTTTCTGGTGTTGTCGGTTTTTCTGGTGTTGTCGGTTTTTCACTTGGTTCAACTTGATTAAATGCTTTTAACTGAATAACAGATTCTTTGTCTACCAAACTAACTTCAAATTCGATTGGTTTGGCATCAAGTTGGTAACCTTTTGGTGCTTTTGTTTCCACAAACGCATATTTACCTGGACTTAGGTTATCTACTTTAATTTGACCGTCTTTATCTGTTACTAATTTTAAAACAATTACTTCGCCCTTTTGATTAACGAGTTTGAATTCTGCACCAGGTAATACTGGACCTTGTTCATTTTTACTATGTTTTGTCAACACTACAGTTGTCTTGTTATAGGAATTTTCTACCGTTACTTGAACATCTTCTTTATCGTGCTCAATTGTAAACTCAGTTTTTTCATGCAAAGGTTTATATCCATATAATGCTTTTGTTTCCACAAACGCATATTTACCTGGACTTAGGTTATCTACTTTAATTTGACCATTTTTATCAGTTACTAATTTTTCTTTAATCACTTTGCCTTCATCGTCAATTAACGCAAATTCAACGCCTTCTAATTTTTCTTTCGTATCAGCATTTATTTTCGTTAAAACAATTGATCCTTTAGGGATTTTTGTATTTACAATATTATAACCATTAACTTTTGGCTCATATCCCTCTACTGGTTGCTCTTTCACAGTATATTTAATCTCGTTACCGTCTACTGTGTATTGGTCTAATTTACCGAAGTTGTATTTCCAACCGTTTTCTGCCGTTACTGTTTTTGTGTCAATAACCGCATCATCTTTTAGTAAATCTACTTTGATTTCCGAAGGTCGATCTTGTTCACTATCATTTTCCCAAGTTTTCGTTCCCCAAATTGAGATTTCTTTCAAACTGTTACTAATCGCTACTTTTACACCTTTTGTAGCGCCAGCTTCTATTGTAAATGGAAATTCCTCTTCTTCATCAAATGTTACATATTTAGGAGCTGATACTTCTTTTATATAGTAATCACCAACTTTTAAATTTGGTACTTCTACAATTCCACTTTTATCGGTTGTATATTTATCGCCAATTTGTTGACCATTTTTTGAGAAAACTTTAAATTGAACACCTGGAATGACTTGCTCTTCATTACCATCTATATGTTTTAGTATTCTCAATGTACCTTTGTCTGGCAAATCTCCCTCAGCCCAACCATTAGAAAAAATATTTTTTACTTCCACCACGTCTTTCTCAGATACTGGCTCTTGGCCGTTGACTGTGTATGTCAAATCATATGCATTCTTCAGATATTTTTCATTTACCCCTTCAGCTGTAATAGTTGTTTTATAACTTACAGTGAATGATGTTGAGCTTGCATGTTCTTGTTTAATCACTACTTCAAATGAGTTATCATCTTCAAAATGCACATGTCCATACCCATTGCTTTCAAACTCTGCAGGTGTGAAATAGCGATCACCTAAATTGCCATTTGTGCTGATATAAAAACTATCTCGCTGTATTTTTTGACCACCTTGCGACTGATCGTGTAAAACGATATCACTTTCAAGGCTTTCTCTCTTTAAGTTGAAGTTTAGGAACCAGCGAACTTCATCTGATTTATCTGGCTGAATATCTCCTGCTTTATAGAAGAAGACTCCTGGCGAAGAACCACCACTTGGATGCGTAATTGTTACAGCTTGCTTACTTAAATCTGTTCCAAAGTCCGTATTAATCGTTTTTGATTTTCCATATTCTACATTTGTTGCTTGAATAGTAAATTCAAAGTAACCTCTAATGTTTTCACGTGTCTCTACTTTGTCATTGAACGTACATACGACTTGTCCACCAGTCACATTACACGAACCGTAATCTTCTAGTTCAATAGTCGAATTGAACCCTCTTAATTCTGATGGCAATGTCATCGTAAGTGTATCGCCTGTTTTTAATTTGACATCAGACTTTTCACTAAATTTTACAAGAATTCCTGTTTGTTCACCGTATGATAAATCTGTTTTTTTAATTTCCGCACTATCAAGCAATCCTGCATGACTTAGTTCTCGTGCTTTATCTACAACAGGAATATTTGGTTCGGTTGGTTCTGGTGAAACACCTTCTTCAGTTGGTACTGGTTTTGCCGAGTTACCATTTTCTTCAGTTGGTGCTAGTTTTGTTGAGTTACTATCCTCTTTAATTGGTTCGGATTTTGTTGAGTTACTATTTTCCCCGACAGTTTTAGATTCTTCTGTAGGGGTACTTGGTTTTTCTGTAGGAGCATTTGGTTCTCCTGATTGTTCAGGTAAATCAACGCTCTTTTCTTCTCCTACTGCCCCATCATTTACACCAGCGCTTTCATTAGCTTCTGGTCCGTTTTCTACTACAGATGGTTCTTCTGAACTTTTTGCTTCAGTTGTTCCAAGTGTTTCATGTGCTCCATTATTTTGGTCCACTTCACTCGCAAACACTGAAATTGGTGATAGTACTGTTTGAAATACGAGCAGCAATAAGAGTACTGCTATGTTTATTTTTTTCATGTTTCTCTCCTTTTCTAAGCCTAGAGAGATACCTGTTAGTGTTTACTGACGATTTATATCCTTTCTTAATGTCAGAAAGATATGTCACAAACAATAGGTTGATCCCTCTTTCCTTTAAATCACTTGTTTCCATAAATGAATACATTCTAATAAGTACTCCACAGTATAGGTAATCACGACGACTTATGAATTGTGGTGTACAGTTTTTCATGTATAAGTCCTACTTTTGTTATGTCTTTTATAATAGAACTCACCACCTTTTAGGTTTATGGACTTATTATATATTCAGACACTAAACAAATTCTAAACAATTCAGGACTTTTAGTTCATTCAATTCAGACAAATTCTATATTTTTTCCATTTCATTTATCTTTATACAACAACAAAAAAACAGTAAATATCACTCAAACAGAGTGCCTTTACCGTTTTTCACCATAGGTCTATTCACTTCACTTACGTAATATACTTATTTTTATACATAGAAATTTTTTATTTATAACTCAACTTTCACAAAGTACTAAGTGAATGCATTTAACAATTTCCCCTTTTATCTATCTGTATTGAAACTCATACGAAAAAATCCGCTAGAATCCATTCGAATTCTAGCAGATTATAATACAGCGATTACAGGAGAGCTCTCTTGATCGGCATATGTTTAATTCATTACTTTACTTTGCAAGAGCTGAATTCTTTTTTCTAATTTTTGTTTCCAATCTTCTGCTAATGCATCAACTGCTTGTATACGTTTCATCGCAAGTGCGTCTTTGTTTTTAAAATACACTTCATTGCAGTGTAAGACAGAAACACGCGCAGGGTCCTTTTCCACTAATTCAATTTTTGAATCTGCACAGATTTTCCCTTCTTCCAGTACACGCGCAAGGAAGCCCGTATAGCCTGTTTCAATTAAACGTTTGAGTAATATGTTCACCTCAGTATATTTATCAATCGTACTACATGGTACACGTCCTTGGGTAATTTGGATGACAGCATCACCTATTTTATAAATATCGCCAATACAAATATCAGCTTCCAACATATTCGTTACTGTTAAGTTTTCACCGAATGCCGCTGTCGGCAACGGTTTACCAATTTCCTGTTCCCATTGTATATAATGCTCCGCAGGATATAAACAAACGGCACGGTCAGGACCACCATGATGTTTTTTATCTGCTACATCGTCCCCCTCAAATCCACGAGCAGACAAATAAACTTCTTGTATTTTTCGTTTTTCAATCCCTGTAATCATTGAACGTCCATTACTATAATGCAATTCTTTCGGCATACCAACAGCAAGTGTATGAATCATCGCTATATTTTTTCCCATTTCAATCCCCCTAATCTAAACTAAACAACTACATAGAGCTATTTATATTCATTAGTTTACTATACCTAAAGCTTAGCAAGTATTATCCTTAAAAAAAGAGTTTCAAGAGCTCAATAGGTAACATTATTAATAAAGTATCTAGTATATCTTTTTAATAGTTTTAAATCTAAAAAAGATATACTGTAATCAGCATAGTAAGATATAGGGCTCTTCACCATAACGTGTGGTTGATTTCTTTGCTAGAAAGAGCTTGTTTTTCGATAAAAGCCCAAATAGTTTCGATAAAATGAGATTTTGTTTCGATAAAAGCCCAAATAATTTCGATAAAATGAGATTTTGTTTCGATAAAAGCTCAAATAGTTTCGATAATGAGCGATTTTGTTTCGATAAATCCAGGATGTGATGCTCTTAGTCTTCGTTCCTCTACATGCTCGCCGCAGGGTCTCATCTGTGACGCTGATCCCCAAGGAGTCGCCCAGTCGGAACGAAAATCAACTAATATACAGCGCGTATATTTTAAAAAATGTCATCCACAACTTTTGGTGATGAGCCAGATAAAGATATACTAACCAAATATTTCTTTTATTTAGATTTATGGTATCAGATCTTGTATCACAAAACAAAAAAGCTTGGTAGAAACCTTATTAGATAAGGCTCTCCAAGCTTTTTCTAGCTGTTATTTAATTATTCCCACTCAATAGTTGCAGGTGGCTTAGATGTAATATCATACAGCACGCGGTTCACGTGTTTTACTTCGTTTACTAGGCGAACAGAGATTTTCTCTAATACATCCCAAGGAATGCGTGCCCAATCAGAAGTCATACCGTCGATAGATGTTACCGCACGGATACCGATTGCGTAGTCATACGTACGAGCATCGCCCATTACGCCAACTGAACGGATGTCCGGTAATACCGTGAAGTATTGCCAGATGTCACGATCAAGACCAGCTTTGGCGATTTCTTCACGTAGGATGAAATCAGATTCGCGTACGATTTCTAGTTTTTCTTCTGTTACTTCACCAAGTACACGGATACCTAGACCAGGACCTGGGAATGGTTGACGCCAAACGATTTTTTCATCAAGACCAAGCTCTAGCCCTAATGCGCGCACTTCATCTTTAAATAATGTGTTAAGTGGCTCAATTAATTTGAATTGCATGTCTTCTGGAAGACCACCAACGTTATGGTGTGATTTAATAGTTTGGGCAGTTGCTGTACCAGATTCAATGATATCTGTATAAAGTGTACCTTGTGCTAAGAAGTCCATTCCTTCAAGTTTAGACGCTTCTTCATCGAATACGTAAATAAATTCGTTACCGATAATTTTACGTTTTTTCTCTGGGTCAGAAACGCCAGCAAGCTTATCCATGAAACGTTGACGTGCATCAATTTTAATAAGATTCATGTCAAAGTCTTCAGTGAATGTTTTCATTACTTGTTCAACTTCACCTTTACGGTTTAAGTTGTGGTCTACGAACATACAAGTAAGCTGATCACCAATTGCTTTATGAATTAATACGGCTACTACAGAAGAGTCTACACCGCCAGAAAGTGCACATAATACCTTTTTGTCTCCTACTATTTCGCGGATTTTCGCGATTTCAAGCTCAATGAAGTTTGCCATAGACCAGTCGCCTTTTGCTTCACAAACATCGAACACGAATTGACGTAATAAGTCATTACCGTATACAGAGTGACGTACTTCTGGGTGGAATTGTACTGCATAAAGTTTACGTTCTACATTTGCCATTGCAGCGATTGGGCAAGCAGCACTTGTTGCGATTACCTCAAAGCCAGCAGGCACTTCTGTTACATGGTCACCGTGGCTCATCCATACGATTTGTTCTGTTGGTAACTCACCGAATAGTTTGTTTGAAGCTGTTACTTGGATCTCAGCTTTACCATATTCGCGTGTTTCAGCACCTTCTACTTTACCGCCTTGTGTATGTGCCATTAATTGCATACCGTAGCAAATACCTAGGATTGGTAAGCCTAATTCGAAAATAGCCGGGTCTACATGGAAGGCATTTGCATCATATACAGAGTTTGGACCACCTGAAAAGATAATACCTGCTGCGTTCATATCTTTAATTTCTTCTGCCGTAATCGTATGTGGATGTAACTCACTGAATACACCAAATTCACGGATACGACGCGTAATTAATTGGTTAAATTGGCTACCGAAGTCAAGAACGACGATTTTTTCTTGCTCTTTTAATAAAGGGCTAGCTGACAATATTTCCACCTCTTCTACTATTTTTAAAGGAACTTTTCATATGTTCAAAGAAAAACGCGTATGAAAGTAAAGACTTCCTACGCGTTCATAAGCTCTAAATTTACAAAGGCGAATGCGTAGCAAAGACAAGTATTTTACTAACCTTCTCACCTATCCAAAACATTCACCTTCATAGAGAAATCATTTATGGTGATCTCGTAGAAACATCCGAACCTTATTATCGAACTTATATGAAAGCAATCCTAATCATATATAATTATTTTTTTCATTTTACTCTTTGTACCCATCAAAATCAACTGATAGTGCGATTGATTAAATATTCCCAACTTTCTTTCAGTTTTATAAAATCAACCTCTTGTTTATCCTTGCCATAAATATGTTGTTCATATACAGCGGTCAGTTTTTGCATCTGCTCTGTCTCTAACGATGCATCAACTCGTTCAGCAAATGCTCGCAATGTCTCGCCATCTTTTCGGCGTAATCCAATACGAGATAGTTGCTTCGTTAACGCATGATAAGAAGCATCAAAGTTTGTCCAGTTCGCTTCTTTTTTACGATATGCACGTACTTGCATTTTAGGTATCCACGTTTTACGTTGCATAAACAGAGTAATCCCAGCGATGATCATCAAAATGCCTAGAGCAATCCATACATAAGTAAGTTTTTTAAACCATGTCCATACTGCATCTAAGCTAAGTGTTGTATGGCTAGATGTTTCTTTCTTTGGTTCTTGCTCTTTCTTCTCTGGTAGCTCTTGTTTTTTTTCTGGCTGCAATTCTTGCTCTTGCTGTGGAGTGTCTTGCTTTATATCATAATCAATATTAATATTTCTCGAAAAGCCAATCGTTGGTTCAAACTCCATCCAGCCTGTTCCAGGTACGTATGCTTCCACCCACGAATGTGCATTATCATTCGTAATTCGATATTCACGTAAACCATCTGACATCGGACCAGGTTCACCAGGTGCAAAGCCTTTTACCCAGCGTGCGGGTATCCCCGCGGAACGTAGGAGCACTACCATTGCTGTTGAGAAATTATCACAGTAACCCACTTTAGTATCAAATAAAAACTGGTCAACATAATCTTGATCCTCAGCAGGGATTGCTACATCTGTTTTATCGTATCTAAAGCCATGCGTTGAAAAATATCTCTCAACTGCTTTTATTTGATCATATACCGAAGCCTTATCTTGTGTGATTTCTTTCGCTAAATCCCCTACACGTTGTGGAAGTGTATTTGGCAACTGTAAAAAACGATCAAAGGACGAATCTAATGTTCCTAGCATGGATGGTTTTGACGTTTGGAGCTGCTCCATGCTATATACTGGCTCACTATAATCTATCGTATAGTTAGACAATGATTTTGACTCGCCATTTTGTTGTTCTATTGCTATTTTTTCAGTACGTCCATCCTGAATAAACAGAGGTGAATCTTGAGCAGAAACAGATATCATGCCATACGTTTGAATTAAAAATGGCATTGGAGTAGCAATGTCCATCTGAATCTGGCGTTCATTTTCAGGAGTTCCAACTTGTAACGAAGTTAGGATAGGGTTATTGTTCTGATAAACATTTTTTCCAAAGTTCCCCTCTGAAAGAATCCAGCCCTTCGATGTATAAGTATCCTTTGTATCTATCCGCCAATAATGACGATCACGGGAAGTTGCTGTGAAAACTAGTGTATTATCACCTTGAAACGGCCCCCCTAATCGGCTATCATCCTCGCTGTAACCAACTGTTTTTTTACCTGTTCCTGAGTCCCCTTGCCCTGCAACCCCTTGAATAAAAGGCACTGGATCAGCCCAAGTCGGTCCTGCCTTAGGTAAAAAGAATGCCACTGTACTAACAAGCATTACCGAAACAATCATCGGTATAACAAGTTTCCACTTTCCTATACTGCTTGGTGCATCTGTTTGAAGCCATAAGCGCTTGACAAAAAGAAAGCCAGTCATCATTAATCCAAGCACAATAACTTTAACAATGGCCACTTTTCCATCATAGTCACTAAATGTATCTAGTGTGGCAATAAAGAATACCGTTAACACAAAGAAATAGAATATATTTTTCCGCACAGTTATCCAGTGGTGAATTAGATATATTAACATCCAAATAAGCACAAGGAATAGCGTAGTCCTAAACGCATCTGATACTTGTCCAAAATCGCCCGAAAGAATGGTTGTCATATTCCATTTCCATTCATTTATTAAAAAAGGTAATGTCTGTCCAGATATCAATGGATTTTCACTATAAGTAAACACTATAAACCAAGTAATATAGCCAAATTTCACTAATCCCGAAAGTAATGGATGTACTTGAAATAAGCTAAGTACTAGTGATAAACCAATAAACACTAAAAATAAATGTAAAAATCCTGTATTTGTTAGCTCCATTACAGGAATAAGCCATTCACGTAAAATTAGAAAAATAATTACGTATGCTATTGCTAGTTCTATAAAATTTCCTAGTGATTTTTTCACGGCTTCATCACCTCCGTGAACAAATGATAAAAATCTGTTGGATCTACATGCACAAGTTGAATTTGCTTATAACGCTTTGCTAACTCTGTTTGCATAGGTGGCTCCTTCGCTACTACAAAACAAATACAGTTTTTCACCATATTAGCAAGATTATGAAGTAATTCATCTGATACTTCACTCGTAACATACAGTAACGTTGCAACATGCTTAAAGACTTGCTGATCTCGTAATTGGAATTTGACAGTTTCCGCAGGTTTTAAAGCAGCTAAATGATACATTACTTGATCTAGCTGCTTATTACCTTGAATAATTGGAAACACCTTCGTGTTGGTACCAGCTAAAACAAATGAAATATCTCCTCGTTCTTCGACAATTGTTTGTAACATCGATGCCACAAGCTCAATTTTTTCTTCAAATAACGGAGACTTTTCGGCATGGAGTACCAACAATAACTCTTGTGATTGACGATCTTCAAATTCCTTAGATTGCAATGTTTGTGTTTTCGCAAATGATTTCCAGTGAATCCACGAAAAACGGTCACCTGGAACGTATTCACGTAAGCCAACAGCCATTGATGTATCCTTAACAATCGAATAAGGTGACATCATTGTACCAACATCAAATTTGGTTTGAAGTGCGGCATACCTCATTTCTCGTACTCTCGGATAAATTAAAATGACTTGTTCCTTTTCTGCCGCAACTTTCTTTTTTGCCCAGCCAAAAAAATCACAGAAAACAATATTAACACCTAAGTAACGATGCTCGCCACGGGGCATATTTTCCAGTACATAATTCCAACTAAATTTTTTCCTGAAGCCTACAAACTTAATAGCATTCGTTCCTTGCACCTTCGATTGAACAAGGGCTTCACTGTTCACAAGTTCCTCCATCATCATATAAGCAAACGGAAAACGTGTTTTTCGTTCTACCGAAATTGTAACCTTAGCAGATTGCCCACTTTCAATATGAGAGGGCTCAATTTTGCGTTCCACAAGGAGAATATCTTCTTTTACTAGTAAGAAAACAAATGCATATAACAAAAATGGACTAACCGTAAAAAATACGAACCAGCTGACAAATCCACCTTGGAACATGGCATAACAAAACGTTACGATCATTAACAAAGATACTAATAAGAAATGTTTACTTTTCTCTATAAAAGTTTGCCATTTCTTCATTGCTCAGCAAACCTCTTCGTTGGCACAGGTGTCTTCGCAATAATACGCTCAATAATTTCCTCTGCCGCCACGTTATCATAACGGGCATCTGGTTTTAATACTAAACGATGACTAAAGACAAACGGCACTAAATATTGGACATCGTCAGGAATAACATAACTACGCCCTTTTATAAATGCATAAGCTTGTGAGGCTTTCATTAAGGCAATTGTTGCCCGAGGGCTCACTCCTAAATGCACATAACTATCTTCCCTTGTTTGAGTCGCTAGCTCGACCATATAGTTTTTAACAGATCCTTCAACATGTACACCTTGTACAAGTTCCTGTAATTCAATTAATTGTGCAACGGTTAGCACAGCTTCAATTTTTTCAATCGGCTTACCATGTTCAGCACGACGTAGAATCTCCACTTCTTGCCCTCGTGTAGGATAGCCCATCTTTATTTTTAGCAAGAAACGATCAAGCTGTGCTTCTGGTAACGGATATGTGCCTTCATGCTCAATTGGATTTTGAGTGGCCATAACGAAAAACGGCTGGTTAATTGTTAACGTTTTACCATCAATAGTGACAGATGCTTCCTCCATTCCTTCGAGTAAAGCAGACTGTGTTTTCGGAGATGTACGGTTAATTTCATCTGCTAAAATGACATCTCCCATAATCGGACCAGGTCGAAACTCGAATTCCAACGTTTTTGGATTATAAATGGATACCCCCAAAACATCTGACGGCAATAAATCAGGTGTAAATTGAATCCTTTTAAACTGTGCATCAAAGGATTTTGCCAGTGCTCGTACCATCATTGTTTTACCGACACCAGGTACGTCCTCAAGTAAGACATGCCCCCTTGCCAACAAGGCTACTATGCTAAGCTCCGCAACCTCTCTTTTGCCTATCATTACTTTTTCTATATTTTCTAATACATCTTGTATGTGTGAACTCATAATTCAAAAAACCTCCTATTTCATCCAGCAATTGTTTGAATTGCATGATAACTTTCTTAAGCATAACGAAATATGTTTTGTAACACAATTATATAATAGTGGTAATAACACCTTAGAATGAGAAAGAAGGCTTGTTTGAATTCTCGTTCAAACAAGCCTATCTCCTAGTATAACGTCATTACCTATCAAAATGTTACAAATTTAATTTTTTTAACCATAAATTCTCTAAAGAAGATGAATCTTCTTGTAAAAGTATTTCCTTTAAGTTACCAGAAATAAGTATTTTTCCTTCATGTAAAACTAACACGTCGTCCGCTATTTCCTCCGCAAAAGCAAGTAAATGCGTGGAAAATATTACGGTACTGCCCCTCGCTTTTTCCTCTAGCATCATTTTTTTCAGCTCTGCTATCCAAAACGGATCAAGGCCATTTGTCGGCTCATCTAAAATAAGCAGCGAGCCATCGCCAAGTAAGCTTTGGGCGAGATTAAGCCGTTGACGCATGCCCTTTGAGAAATGCTTCACTCTTTGCTTTCGAACATCCCATAAAGCAACGCGTCTTAGTACATCTTCTTGTTGTTCTTTATCAATTTTCTTCAAAGAGGCAAGAAGCTGCAAAATTTCTACTGCTGTTAACATGGACGGAAAATCCACATCATCAGGCATGTATCGAATAGCTTGTGGTTTATGCCATATTATCTCTCCTGATTTTTGCTTTTCTTGGCCAGTTAACAGGCGAATTAAAGTACTCTTTCCAGCACCATTTCCTCCTACAAGCGCTAAAATACGCCCCGCCTGTAAAGAAAAGGAGGCTTCTTGAAGACCTCTATTATTGTCATAGATATTCGATAATTCCTTTGCTTCTAATAGCATCATCTTCTATCTCCTTTCTATCAATTATGCCTCGGCATAATTGCGTCCAGAATCGACTTTGTGCTTGCACAAAGAACTCCTTTCCGATTCTGTGACATCCGCCGGAGGCTTTATCTTCTTTCATTGAAAGAAGATAAACGGACTCTAGCATAAGCTAATGGACATACTATCCAAAGCAATGTCACCGCCACGTACACTGCGTAACCTAATGGTGATGAATAAAACTGCGTTATATTATAAAATGCTGGTCCAAGCACGCTAGCCTGATCCGTAAAAATGAAATAGCCAAAGCGTAGCCATTCTACAGGATTAATGTGTATCGCTATAATTGTCAGCTTTTGCAGAACATGCCCCGCCACGACAGTTCCAATAGCCATTAAAGCGTAAGAAATAAGCAACAAAAAGATTGACCAAAAAACAAGTGATAACGACAGTGCAAATAATCTTGTTTTCGCAAATGCCCCAACCGCAATGGCCAATGACACAAAAATGAATATACATAGCAATGTTAGGATAATGAAAATAAACGGTAGACGTACTCCACCTAAAAATCCACCAAGCGCTAGTATAGCCCCAAACGCTACTACAACGACCAATAAAAAGGCAAGCACGGATGCCATATACTTTCCTAAAATATATTGTTTACGTGTCATCGGATATGTCTTTAATAAAGAATACCAACCTGATTCCACGTCACCAGCTACACTCATACTTCCGATAGTTAATATAAAAAGCGGTAATAAAAACAGCAATACATTTAAAAACGAGGCTGTTTGCCGCGTAAAGCCCTCTACATCTGGCAGTGCCATTTGCTGAATCACAATGATAGCTGTAAAAACGAATGTGAAAAGTATACCGACCAGTTGCATCCAACGACTTCTGAGCATTTGCTTCAATTCTAGTTTGATAAGCATACTATACATTACTCATGGATCCCCCATTTAAAATCATCTAAATCCGTATAAGTAAGTAGCTGCCCATCACCCTCTTTAGACATCCACTCCTGTGCCGCTTCCTTCGTATCGAATGCAACTACCCCATAATTCATCGGTGTCCAATAATCCTTGTTGTACACATACACAGCTTCAAAAACGTCAATCCATTCATCTTTTGCTGCGTCTTTTATATAGGCAGCTCCAATCTCATCTTCTCCATTTGCTTCTATATATTCCATAAGACAGCCAATGTCGTCGAAAATTTCATAATCACCATTCTTCAGCGCAATCTGACCAGCATACGCATTGTGAACTATACTCATATTACAAATTTTGCAAACATCGGTTTCACTAACTATTTCACGAGGCTCATATGTTTTTTCACTACACCCCACCAACACACCACAACATAGCATTACAATCATGATCCATTTCTTCATTCTGTTATTCCTCTTTTCCATAGCCATAAACTACTTAATGTCAAGAATAAACCTACTAGCATTTGCACCACATTCATCTTATTCTTTTCTTCAGTATCCTTCATCGCCAATCTCGGAGTATTATCAACGAGCATATTCTTTTCAGTTTTGTTGATTTGCCGATCAAGAGATGTCAGTAAAATGACACTCGGAGATTCTACGAAATATTGGTAAACAGGCTGACGTACCATCCATTGACCAAAGCTTGACACAGCCACGTACGGGACATCGCCGAAACCATTGTCTTCTAAATCAATTCCCGAATAATCATCATAATAGTTGCCTACTAGTTTAAAGCCTTGCTTATCGGAACGCGCCGTTAAAATATTACCTGTAAAGCTATTATTACTAGCCGTGGTGTCTTCACTTACCTTTGTACCCTCAAGTGCTGTTTGGTTCATCTGAAAATCATTTGTTTCAACTTGAACATTCGAACTTTTCTGTAGTGCTACACCAGTTCTATTATTTTTGATGGTGTTAAACTTAATTTCCGCTTGCTGTACATCATATAGCAGCATTCCGTAGCCATTAAAATCAACATGATTCGCTACTGTATTACTTTCAAGGAGAATGTCTTTTGTCATCATAATCATAAGACCTGTGACATTATGGAGATATGTATTAAAAAGTGCTTCAGCATCACTCGTATACATAAAATGCGTACCGTAACGACTGTTCGTAACCTTATTTCGTTGAACTACGATACGCTTTACATCCTCTACATAAATTCCGTCCTGTACTTGCTCAATGGTATTGTCCTCGATAATGATGTCCTCACTCTTAAAAACAGCTATCCCATTACCTTTTTGTGAATAATGCCCCTCATTACCAGTCACATTAACTTCATGTATACGTACATTTTTAGAACTTTGTACATGAACACTGGTATGAACGTCTTCAATTTGTAATTTACGTAGCTCAAGTCCATCTACATTACTAGCGACAATAGCTTTGTTTTTACCTGATAAAGTTATATTTTCTACAGTTATATTGGCAGTATTTTCAATTCGAAGTGCCGGCTCGTTTCCTTCAGCAATAAGTTCAGTTCCCTCTTCACCTTGTAACATTATCGGTTTTGTCACGATGAAGTTGCCATGGTAACGACCAGCAGGAATATGTACGACCTCTCCTGGTTTGGCTGCATCAATTGCATTCTGTACATCGAAATCTGCATACACTGTCTGGCTGACAAATAGATAAAACAATAAGGCAAACCCTATTTTTTTCACCAATCCCATACCTCCCAGTTCAGCACGAAAAGACTAGAGGAATTCCCCCTAGTCCATCCGATTAATGCCCTTGACCATCATGACTCTTCTCTTTCTCTTCCATATGCATAGAGTCAGATTCACCTTTGGCTTCTTTTTCAGCTTTTTCTTTCATTTTCTTTTTACGACGCTCTAATGCATCGTCTTTAATTTTTTGTAATTCTTCTACATGTGCAGTTGGATTGTCAGCGATAAATTTGTCTGCCTCAGCTTTATCGTTGAAATAAACATATCCCCAATTCATCGGAGATTTTAGGTCTGTTTTGACGATCGTTGCATCATCAACCTTTACCCAATCTTTTGTATTAAAATCACGGACAAATTTTTCGTTCTTTTCATTATTTGCAACTTCGGCATTTACTAAACAGCCGATGTCGTCATAAAAGGCAATTGTTCCATCCTCTTTAATTGCTTGAGTAGAGAATTCACCCATCTCTTCGTCCTTCATATACACTTTCATATTACACATTTCACACATTGTATCTTCTTTCGGCTCTTGTAAACGTGAATCAGCTACAGCAGTTTCTTTTTCAGTTTTATCCTTCGCTTCTGCTTCATTCGCTGCAACCTCTTGCTTAGTTTCTTCTTCCTTAACTTTCTCTTTTTCTGTACCACATGCACCGAGTAAAAGTACTACCGCTAGCGCAGGTAACCATAATTTTTTCACAACTACTTCCCCCAATTTCTTTTTTCTGTTACTACTAACTACTTTACACACAAGTTGTGAAATAAGTTAAAAATTACTGTGAAGGATTGGAAAAATTATCTTGAATATTCATTGAACATCTTGACTTCAAATATTTTGAATAAAGGATATTAAATTTCCATTTTTGATAGTCAATAGCCTCTTCAGCAAAACGTGTGGTTGATTTCCATTCCGACTGGGCGCTTTCCTGGGGGCGTCCATTCTCCACTACAATCAACTAAAATATAGCGCATATGTTTTTAAAAATGTCATCCACAACTTTTGGTGATGACCAGTCAATAGGATTATTCTTCTTTTCTAACTTCCAGTAAACTTTCCCCAAATGAAAAAACTCTCTACATCAAGAAAGATGTAAAGAGTTCCATTCACGATCAGTTATATTGAAGAGCGGTAACTATTAAGAAGCTTCTTTTGCTTGCTGACACGACTTAGCTTAACGGCCGTTTCATTTAATTCATTGCGTATTTGTAAATCGTATGCACCGTCCAAATAACTAGCCTCTATTTTATTGGAGCGTTGTTGAAATTGTTTAGTGTTGCTAGTTTTCTTCTTATCTTTATTATTTTTCATACTATTTTTAAACTGTTGTTTCGGATTTTGCCCGAAATTGTGGCTTATATCCCCTGCATGTAAATACTGTTGCTCTTTACGAAATGTACTACTTGTCGTCGCACTTACTCTAGAAGTCCTCATAAATAATTACCCTCCTTTACTTTTTATCAACTCTATAGGTATTTATATCGACATTATATGCTTAAACTTAATAATACAGAACCAACTTACATAAAAAAAGGAGAAAAGAGCTATTTTCAAAAGTGGGGTTAATCACTTTTTCTCATAACTCTTTTCCTGAATATTGCCTATTTTCATAATATGGGGTTGATTTTCGTTCCGACTAAAGGCAGGGTCTCAGCTGTAACGCTGATTCCCAAGGAGTCGCCAAGTCGGAACGAAGATCCACTCTTAACAAATCATCTCCAACTATTGGTGATGAGCCTCAAATGTATATCACTTCCAAAAATCATCAAATATTGTAATTGGCATATGACGTTTATGTTGAGAACGTAAATAATGTCCTTCTAATGTTTTACGAGCTTCCTCAGGGATCTCCTTCCCTTCTAAATAATCATCAATCTGATCATATGTCAGACCAAGTGCTGCTTCGTCTGGTAAAGAAGGGCGATTTTCCTCTAAATCTGCAGTTGGTACCTTTAAATAAAGATGCTCTGGGCAATTAAGTGCAGTTAATATTTGTTTACCCTGACGCTTGTTGAGACGGAAGATTGGCATTAAATCCGCGCCACCATCCCCAAACTTAGTGTAAAAACCTGTAATAGCCTCTGCAGCGTGATCTGTCCCAAGCACAACAGCATTATTCATAGCAGCAATAGAATACTGCACCTTCATTCGCTCACGTGCCTTTTCATTCCCTTTTACAAAATCACTTAGTTCAATTCCTGCATTAGCTAATGCTTGTACACTAGCATCGACGGCATTTTTAATATTTACTGTGAAGGTTTTCGTAGGTTTTATATAATCAATCGCATCCTGACAGTCCTTTTCATCAGCCTGCACACCATATGGTAAGCGGACAGCCCAAAATGAATATTTTACTTCTCCCGCCTCGGCATTTAACTCATCAACTGCGAGCTGTGTTAGCTTTCCAGTTAATGTGGAATCTTGTCCACCTGATATCCCAAGAATAAATCCTTTTACAAAGCTGTTACGCTGAGCATATTCCTTTAAAAAATCAATGGATTTGCGAATTTCTTCCTGAACATCGATCGTAGGTAATACACGTAATTCCTTAATGATTTCTTGCTGTAATGTCATTTCACCTTCACTCCTTACGTTTTACAATCGATTAACCATTTCACGAGCTTCTTCAATATTGCGCATTTTATTATCCCAGCATTTTTGGCTTAAATCGACTGGGTATTCCTCAGGATTCATGGCACGTTTATATTCATCCCATAACAACTCCAAATTTCCAGCTGCATAGTCACGCATTTCTTCTAAAGTAGGATTTTGATAATTAATTTCGCCATTTTTAATGACTTGTTGTTGTAAATTCTTCGCTTCAAAGTTCGTTACAAATTTTGATACGAATGTATGAACTGGATGGAACATTTTAATGCGCTCCTCTGATTGAGGATTTTCATCTTGCATCGTAATGTAATCTCCCTCTGCCTTACCATTCTTTCTATCAATAATGCGATAGACATTTTTAAGACCTGGCGTCGTTACCTTTTCAGCATTCGCAGAAATTTTAATCGTATCCTCTAATTGCCCTTCATTATTTTCAATAGCGACCATTTTATAAACAGCCCCTAAAGCAGGCTGGTCGTAAGCTGTAATAAGCTTTGTGCCGATTCCCCACACATCGACTTTTGCACCTTGAGCTTTCAAGTTTAAGATTGTATATTCATCTAAATCATTCGATACGATAATTTTAGCGTTTTGGAATCCTGCCTCATCTAACATACGACGAGCTTCTTTTGACAAGAAAGCTACATCCCCACTATCTAAACGAATTCCTATAAAATTAATTTTGTCACCAAGCTCTTTAGCCACTTTGATCGCTGTTGGCACACCTGATTTTAACGTATTGTAAGTATCCACAAGGAACACGCAATCACGATGACGTTTTGCATAGGCATGAAATGCATCATAATCATTTTTATAGGCCTGTACAAGTGCATGTGCATGAGTACCCGACACTGGTATATTAAAGAGTTTACCTGCTCGAACGTTACTAGTTGAAGCAAATCCACCTATAAACGCTGCACGTGTTCCCCAAATGGCCGCATCCATCTCTTGAGCGCGTCGTGTACCGAACTCCATCGCCACCTCATTTTTTATAATTTGTTTAATGCGGCTAGCCTTTGTCGCAATTAAAGTTTGGTAGTTCACAATGTTAAGTAATGCTGTTTCAATTAGCTGTGCTTCTACTAATGGTGCTTCAATGCGGACAATTGGTTCATTAGCGAAAACAAGCTCACCTTCCGCCATAGAATACATATCCCCTGTAAACCGAATATTTTTTAAATACTCGATAAAATCCTCTTTATAACCAACTACTTCACGCAAATACGCAATATCCGAATCACTGAAGCGAAAATCACGTAAATACTCAAGCATTCTCTCTAACCCCGCAAAAATAGCATAACCATTGCCAAAAGGTAATTTTCTAAAATATAATTCGAAAATTGCTTTTCTATTATGTATACCATCAGCCCAATACGACTCTGCCATATTGATTTGGTATAAGTCCGTGTGTAGCGCTAAGCTATCATCTGCATAGTTTGATCTCACAAGAAACCCCTTCTTCCGCTTTGATAATTAGTCCTAGTATACACTATATACCCAAATTCTTGCGTTTGAACATTCTCCTGTATTCATGTTAGATTTCCTCACATGAATAATCAGAAAATTTCGAACTGTACACATTTTAGACACATTTTTTAGTACCGCTTTCATTCCTTTTATAAAAACCTTTTTAGCAAACTATTACGAAACGCGAAATATACGGTGTAACAAAACATAACATGCATTACAAAAAAATAATTGCACTGTTTTTGATGCCGTTTTAACATGTAAATTAAAATTACAACAAGGAGCTGGTAGTGATGAAGAAAATAGAAGCAATCATTCGTCCCGAAGTTTTCGGCGCTGTTAGGGACGGACTGGCACAGGAAGGAATTGCAGGACTAAGTGTTTCTGAAATTGCTGGCTGCGGAAAGCAATTAGGCCGGACTGGGTTATTTCGTGGAAATACCTATGAAATTGAATTTTTATCGAAGTTGAAACTAGAAATGATTGTGGATGACGAAAAAGTAGATCCAATTGTAGAAGTTTTATTACGTGATGCAGCAACCGGCAAAGTTGGTGACGGTAAAATCTTTATTTATCCAGTAGAACAAGCAATTCGTATCCGCACAAAAGAAGTCGGATCGATTGCAGTAGAATAAAGGGGGCGATATATATGGATGAAGCAATATTATCTGTAAATTTAGTTTGGATGATGCTCG